>DULL01000083.1 GCA_012840395.1 Clostridiaceae bacterium
ATGAGGGTGGATGAACTAAAAAGATGTTTGCAAAATTAATTTCCACTTTTCTTTTTTTCCTGATTTGCAAAACTTATTTCCACTACCTATGAATTTGGGGTGGAAATAACTTTTTCAATTAAGAATCTATGGTAAACTCAGGTAAAGCTGTAATTTAAATGGTAATTTTTCTTGACAGGGGTAATGGTATTTGATATATTATATATGTTAAAAACTTATTGGATTAGTAAATAGTAATTTAACTTAAAATTTAATATTTAATTACGCTTAATCGTAAAGAGCGGGGGAACCAAATTTTGGGGTGAATCTGTATCAGAAATAGAAGGTACAGTAGGGTCAATCTCTTTCGATCCGAATCCGTCAGCTAACCTCGTAAGCGTTGGAAGAGAAGGTGATATGAATGTCAGTATTCTGATGCAAAACTGCAGAGACTTCTCTGTGGTTTTTTTATCATTCAGGTAATTTTATTAAAATAATCTAGTTATTTAATCAAGTTATTATCAAGTAAATATTACTCTAACGGACTAAGTTAGGGCATATGTGTTATTTTACAAAATAACATATGAATGGATTTCCTGTTAGTTATGTTCAGGAAATAAAAAATGCGTAATATATGGATATTACTAAATAACTATATGAACCTGAAAAATTACCATGAAGTGTAAACCTATTATAAAAAATTAAATTTAGATTAAAGGGGGTTTTCGCATGATTAAAGTTTGTCTTGTTGGACTTGGTAAAGCAGGAAAAGAAGTAGCGAAAGTTCTTATGGAACAAAGGGATATAAAACTTGTGGCAGCAGTATGCAGCCCTGGAAGTTGGAAAGTCGGCAAAGATCTGGGAGAAATAATAGGTTGTGCAAAAACAGGTATAAAAGTACATTCCTCTGATAATTTAGAAGAAATGATGTTCAAGGCAAGACCTGACGTAGTGGTGGATTTTTCAAATCCTGATGCCACCATGAAAAATGCTGTTATATTTTCAAAAATGAAAGCAGGGATAGTAATTGCAACTACCGGTTTTTCTGATGAGGATTTGGATAAGTTGTACAAGCTTACTCAGAAATACCATAATGGTATAGTCTATGCTCCCAACATAACCCTTGGAGTGAATGTACTTATGCTTTTGGCAAATATTGCTTCAAATATTCTGAACAATTATGATTTTCAGATTACAGAGATGCATCATAAAAGGAAAAAAGATGCTCCTTCAGGTACAGCATTAAAGATTGCAAATGAAATAAAAAGAGGTTTAATAGCCTCAGGTAGTGCATCCAGAGATACAGTTATACCTATAACTGCAATAAGAGCAGGTGGTGTTGTAGGGAAACACAAGGTATTAATAATAGGTGAGGAAGATAGAATTGAAATCTCCCATGAGTCTTTTTCAAGAAGGATTTTTGGGGAAGGAGCCCTTTATGCAGTAAGGTTCGTATATAAAAAGTCAGGTTTTTTTGAAATGAAGGATGTCCTAAATATAAATGAAACCTTAAAAAACTGCCTGGCACTTGGATCAGAGGGCTCACCGGCCGCTAATTGTTAACAGACTCAGGATTTCGTTTTTTATTTCGTTTTTTTGCAATATACCTGGTTAAATTGTAAATCATTAAAACAACCTCTATAGCCAGCAACGTGCCCACAAGTATAAAAATATCCCTGTTTTCAGATACTTTGCTGGAAATGACTGAATACAAACTCTGGGGAGGGGATATTTCCCTGTCCGGATAAAGATTTATATCAATAATGGTATTATCCTGCAGAATATATCTTGCGGTACCAATTATCATATTTTTTTGTATGGGAGGAGTAAGATCATTAATTATTTTAACATCAAAACTTTTTACAAAACTCTCTCCTATAGGATGAGTATAATAAATATCAGTAGAACTGATTAAATTGACTATTTGATCACCTATTGTGACACTTTGCAGGGGTTCACCCTTTTTCACCAAAATACCGGTTCTAAAGTGCAGGAAACCAAAATTGAGGAGATTTGTGGAATCTACAAAAACACTGCTTTGAGGAGAATCCAGAACTACACAGATTAATCTCAGGTTATTATTTGATGCAGTTGTTATTGCTGTTTGTAATTCCGGTACATTATAACCTGTTTTACCTCCATCCACCCCGTCATAACTCCAGAAAAGTTCATTCTGACTTTTTAGGACGGTGGATTTTCCTCCTGCACTTACCCATGGTTTTAGTGATGTGGCAAAAATTCTGTTAAAAGTGGGATTAGAAATGGCATACTTTATCAGCATTGCCATATCATATGCAGTGGTATATTGATTCTCATCGTACAGTCCGGTAGGGTTGGTGAAGTAGGTGTCTTTAAGGTTAAGATCATATGCTTTGGTATTCATCATGTCCACAAATTTAGCTATATCGCCGCCTACATATTCAGCCAGTGCTATAGCTACATCGTTTGCAGAGGTTAACATAATAGCATAAAGTAAATCCTCCACACTATATTTTTCACCAACTTCAAGATTGAGAGTTGAGCCTTGTGTATCGACAGCCTCCTTACTTATTGTAACTTTTGCATCCAGTTTCGTTGATTCAATAACAACCAGTGCGCACATAATCTTGTTGGCAGCGGAAATATGAAGTTTTGTATCCGGTGATTTACCATATAAAATCTGTCCTCTTTTTGATTCCATCAGTACAGCAGATTTAGCTTTTATTTCAGGACCTGCCAGGGAACTGTCAGGTAAGCTGCTGTAACTGATGTTATTTGTCAAAGCTGCACTAGGGAACAGAAAAAGAAGCAATACGGATAATATACAGCATGACAAACTCCGCAGAATTTTTTTACACATCGTATCCTCCAAGATTATATGATAATTATATAGAATTAATAATTAATCAGCATATTGAATTAATAATTAATCATAATTAATTATATTGTTCTTCATTATTTAAGTCAATAAAATTACCGGACAGCCCATTTTATAAGGCCTTGTTCAAATTTGTCAATCAATTGGGGATTATAAGGGATAACCCTGAATGTATAGCCATATTCCCCGCCTTCCATAAGCCTTATTTTACAGTTATAGCGGTAAGTAGTGGCATCAACTTTTTCCTCAGGAGACATATCAATGATTTCAGGTTGACTTATTATGTTATCCTTTCCGTAATATCCATAATATAACTGAACTGTTACGTGATCCGGGTTTATGTTTCCCAGATTAACCAGAACAGAAATGCTGGTTTCATCTCCGGTAAAGGTCTTATATTCCGGCAGATGGTTTGAGGATTTATCCGTAATTATATTAACCTGATGCCAATTATTTTTTATATGCATCTTCCAATCTGAAAGTTCTCTTGCGAGCTTATAGTCCGAAGATGTTATTTTATCCATTCTTCCCATGGAGGGAATATACATCTTTGAAATATAGTCCCTTAGCATTCTGTGAGTATTGAACTGAGGAGTCAGTGACTTTATTGATTCTTTCATTATTGACACCCATTCCAGGGGGACCCCTTCTTCATTTCTATGAAAGTAAATAGGGATAATCTGGTTTTCCAACACATCACAAATTGATGCACTATCTGCATTATCCTGGTACCATTCATCATCATATTCCACATCATTGCCGATTACAAAACCGTTTTTTCCGTTATAGCCTTCACACCACCATCCATCCAGAACACTAAAGTTTATTATGCCGTTTATACAAACTTTCTGGCCGCTTGTGCCACTTGCTTCAAGAGGCCTCCTCGGATTGTTCATCCACAGGTCCACACCCTGTGCCAGGTTCCGTGCTACCGACATATTGTAATTCTCGATTAGAATTACCTTTCCCTTAAATCCTTCCTGCATGGCAATATCCTGTATATTTTTTATTACTTCCTGTGCAGGCCTGTCAGCGGGATGAGCTTTACCGGCGAATATTATTTGAATGGGTTTCCCGGATATGTTAAATAACCTCCTGGCTCTTTCTAGATCTCTGAAAATAAGATTTGCTCTTTTATATGTTGCAAATCTTCTTGCAAACCCTATTGTTAGAGCTTGGGGATCTAATAATGTATCAACTTCTTTTATATTTTCCAGGGGCTCATTGTTTTTTATTCTCTGTTCACGGATTTTACTGCGTAAAAAATTTATCATTTGGGATTTTGCTGAGCAATGAGCTTTCCAAAGCTCTTTATCAGGTATATTGTCAATATTGTCCCATATATCCTTTTCACAAAGTTTTTCTTCCCAGTTACGATCTAAATATTTATCATATAAACTCCTAAATTCAGGAGAAAGCCAGCTAAGAGTATGTATTCCGTTAGTAACATAATCAACGGGAACCTCATCTTCCGGCAACCCTGGCCACAGATTGTTGAACAATTTCCTGGTTACCGCCCTGTGAAGCTTGCTTACTCCATTCTTACGTCCTGCAAGTTTCATGGCAAGTATGGTCATATTAAAATTATCGTAATCATTCTCTCTGCGGCCTAAACTAATAAATTCTTCGCGGCTGATGCCAAGAGTGGGCCAAAAATTGCCGAAATATTTATCAATTAAATAAAGTGGGAATACATCATTACCTGCCGGAACGGGAGTATGTGTAGTAAATGACACACAAGATGCGACAACTTCTTTTGCCACATTAAAAGGCAGCTTATCTTCCTGGATCAGTTTCCGCATTATTTCAAGACCAAGAAAAGCTGAGTGGCCCTCATTCATGTGAAATACCGTTGCATTTATACCAAGAGCTTTTAAGACTCTGTAACCACCAATACCCAGAAGTATTTCCTGTTGTATCCGGGTTTCCTGGTCACCCCCATAGAGCCTGGCGGTTATCATTCTGTCCTGAGGATTGTTTTTATCAACATCAGTGTCAATTAGATATAGAAAAATTCTTCCTATTGTTACTTTCCATATTCTGGCGTAGATAATCCGGCCAGGAAATTCCACATTTATATATATAGGCTGGTTCATATGATCAGTGACCAGCGTCATAGGAAGATGAGAGGCAACAAGTTCTTTATATTCAGTTAATTGCCATCCTTCACGGTTAATAGTCTGATCAAAGTACCCATGTTTATAAAAAAGGCCTATTGCGGTAAGGGGAAGCCCCAGGTCGCTGGCTGATTTACAATGGTCACCTGATAAAACTCCCAATCCACCGGAATATATGGGCAATATCTCATGAAGACCATATTCTGCCGAAAAATAAGCTATATTTTGATCCTTTTTATCAGGATAATTATCTGAAAACCATGTGTCAGTAGAATTCATATAGTCATCATATTTCTGGCAGACACTTTTATATTTCTCCATATAAACAGGATCCTGTACCTTTTTTAACAGGTTTTCCCTGCTGACTTCCTGGAGAAAACGCACAGGATTATTATTTAACTTGTCCCATAAATCAGGATCAATTTCCCTGAAGAGTTCTGTTGCTTCGTAATTCCATGTCCACCATAGATTGTAGGCTAATTCTTTTAATTTGATTAACTGGTCCGGTATTACAGTGGTAACAATTATTTTCCCGGTTATATACATAAATACCTCCATTGTTATTATTATGTAAATTGTAACATTTATAATACCATATTTGTTGTATAACATTAACTTCTTATATATCTTTAACTTTTTAACGCATGTTATTCAAATAAACTCAAAAAGAAGAAGAACCGTCCCTATGCTTCCATACTGCCTTTTTGCTTTCCATCACTCCTAAGAATTGGTATTCACAACAACAGGCCAATCAGTTATCATATTGTTGTATAGCAACAAAGCATAAGAGCATTATAATATATTCAAGAAATTCAAGAAAGAGGGTTAATTTTTGCAGTTAATAAAATTAAGCTCCTGGACTAAAAGGCAATGGATAAAAAGAAATAAAACAAAAAAAAATTCCATAAAGTGGGCATTGGCTTTTTTGCTATACATGTTTGTTTTCAGTTTTATTACTATGCCCTTTTTAATTTTTTATGGCCCTTTTGAAGAAGTAAAGAGGGTAGTTACTGGAGCTACCTGGAATACATTAACCCATCACAGCATAACACGATTTTTTCTTAGCGAGGAAAAAATTAAGGAAATTCTTTCCCGCTCTTACGCAGTAGATCCCACAGAAAATGGTGAAGCACTACAGATTTTAAATTTTGGATCAAAAGAAACAGAAAAAATAGAATATTATGATATTAAAGGTTCGGGATTCAGGGGGAAACTGTTGGTTGTCCATCAACCTCAAAGCATAGTTGTAGGGTATTCTGAAAATCTCCCCAAATCAGGCAGTACAACAAGTGAAATAGCTATTAAAAACGGTGCTATAGCCGCAATAAACGCAGGAGGCTTTATTGATGAAAAGTCGGTAGGTACCGGTGGGAATCCTATGGGATTTATTATACATGACGGTGAGGTAGTCTACAATCAGTGCGGTGATGAGAATATACCCCAGGATACAGTTGCTTTTACTGATAAAGGTGTTCTCATAGTGGGAAAGCATTCTATTTCTAAACTAAAAGGATACAAAGTCAAAGAAGGAGTCAGTTTTGGACCGCCGCTGATAGTTAATGGGAACCCTACCATAACTGAAGGTGACGGAGGATGGGGGATAGCACCAAGAACTGCAATAGGCCAGCGGAAGACAGGAGAAGTGCTTATGCTGGTTATTGATGGAAGAAACTTGGGCTCATTGGGAGCTACCTTAAAGGAAGTACAGGATATTCTGCTTAAGTTTGGGGCAGTTAATGCCGCCAATCTTGACGGAGGGTCATCTACAACAATGTTTTTTAATGGAAAGGTTGTAAACAGGCCATCGGACAAACTGGGAGAGAGAACTGTTCCGTCAGTTTTTATGGTGGTTCCCAACAAGTGAAGAATGAAGAAAACTCAGGAAAGCGGCTTTACTGCCGGAAGGAAGAATACTTTGTATATGAATAAAAAAGGAATTATCAGAACAATTAAACGAATAACAATATGGACTATAGTTTCTTTACTAGTTCAGCTGGTGGTGCTTTCATACTTTAATTATTTATATCTGCCGAACAAAAATAAAGTGAATATTGTGGTGGTAAATCCCCAGGAGGCTGCAGGAAGCAGGCAGGCCAGAATTCCGGCAGATGCAGAGAATATTAAGGTGTCATATAACGGGAAGTACGCAGCATATTTACATAAAAATGAACTGTGCCTTATAGAAACAAAAGGAAGCAGAATAATAAAATCTTTCCCTTCAGATGGTAAAGTTTTATCATACTACATGTGGCTCCCGGACAGAAATATAATAATTTATTCTATGGGTACATGGAAAGAAGAGGGCAGCGTTATAGAAGTAAATACTTATGATGCCGATGGGGACATATTAAGAGACTATCCTGAATTGGAAGTTCGGGAAATAAAAAGCGAAGTACTGGAAATAGCGCTTTCACCTCTGACCAATATAGTATATATTAAAGTTGGGAATAACAGCAAGTCGAGCATATATAAATTTGATATTATGGATAACCTGAGTTTCATAATGGATGTTGATTTTTCGACCAGGATTAAAAAAGCCCTCTATAGCGATACACTTATATTGCAGCATAGAGATTTATCACTTTATATTTGGGATGGCGGTAAGTTATACCCCCTGAACAGTCCTGCAGAAGGCAAGTCTATTATGTTGGGACTGGATGGTGAAGATAATATTTATTTGGGGGAAATGAACCAGGAAGGTAAAATATTCAGAATTTTTGCCGGTAAAGTGGACCAGGAAGGAGTAGATAGCTGGAATAAAATAGAATTATTGTCTCAGGCAGACGCTGATAAAATTATCATTTCAAAACATGGAGAGATATATATACTGGATGATAAGGAAAGCCCCCTAAAAAGCATTATAAAAAAGAATGAGCATACTATTTTTAATCTAACAAAGAAGATTAAAAGAGCATATAAAGGAGATTTTATTGAGCTGATTGATTGGCATATAGTATCAAGAAAAGACAGATACTTATTTATAGAGGAAATAATATAATTTTTAAACAGATAATATAATTTTATAAAATAGATAATATATAGAATTAATTTTTACACATTTATATATTGAAATATCATAATATTTGAATATATATTGTTTATTGCAGGAAAAACCGGGTATAAGTATTATAAGTATATACATTGCAAAGTTTGCCATCCAAGTGGCAGCATTATAATTAAAAAATCATACAAACTTCACTAAGTGAACTGGTAATGTTTTTTGAACTATAGTTAGTATGATTTAATTTTCTTAAGAAAAGCTATATATAATATAAAGCTATATAATAATTAAATAAGTACTATAAGTACTTGTAATATGATAAGGAGGATTAAAAATGGCCAGTGATAAAGTTATTAACCTAACTGAACAGAATTTTGACAAGGAAGTGTTAAAATCTGATATACCTGTATTGGTAGATTTCTGGGCACAATGGTGCGGTCCCTGCAGAGCAATTGCTCCGATAATCGATCAGTTGGCTGATGATTATGAAGGCAGAGTAAAGATATGCAAGGTTAATGTTGATGAAGAAAATGAATTAGCTTCCAGGTACAGGGTTATGAGCATACCTACAATTCTAATATTTAAAGGAGGCCAATTAGTTAAATCTACCGTGGGAGGAAGACCAAAAGCTGAATTTGATGCTCTTTTAAACAGTGTTCTCTAGTTAACCAGGCATCAAGAAAATCTCGGTTCTATTTCTATAATCTGGAGCTGAATTGATGCAAATTATGATAACAACCTTGTTCAGTGGGGGATTGCAAGACCCCCACCGAATTCCCGGGCGAAGCGGGTTTGCTGAAGATAAATTTAGTCAGTAATGATAAATTACTTACCTTTAAATTCCAGATTCTCAAACAAAAAGAGTATTTGGAATTTTTTCGTCTAAAAAAGAGGATTTTTTGAATTTTAATTGAATATATAATTGATATATAATTGAGCATGAAAGTTAAATATAAGATTATTGCATTATATTTAGTGTTATATTAATTTTTATATCTTTTATTTGCGACCAATATTTCCGTTAACTAGTACTAATTCAGTTCTGACAAACAAATAAATATAGAATCATGGAAGGAGATTATCATGCCAGGAGAAAAACGCTTCAGAACTTCAACTTTCGGATTTAATAAATCTGATGTTAATTCCTATGTGGAAAAGATATTAAGAGAATTCGAGGATAAAATAAGAGAAAAAGATAATGAAATAGCTGCATTAAAGGCTCAGATCAAAGACATGACCATGAAATATGAGGAAGCAACCAGTAAGATAAACCAGATAGAAGGCGACAGGGATAAAATTGCTGATGCATTAATTAAAGCTCAGGAGCAGGCAGAGTCAATAATTCAGGAAGCGAGAAATAAATTCCAGGAAGAAAAAAGAAGACTGGAAGAACTTAATGAAATAGAAAGAGAAAAAATAGTAGATATGAAAGAAAAGGTTAAATATTTGAGAAATGAAGTAATTAAAGTATTAAAGGCTTTTGAAGAAGACCTCTCAGCTCTTGCTGAGGATGGAGATACAGTTCAGTCCAAGGAATAAGGAAATTAGTTTGAAAACCATGTAAGAATAATTGAAAAGATATAGCAAAAACAATATTTAACCAAGCATCAGGAAGCCTCCCGCTTCTATATGCGGGATCTGAATTGATTCAAATTACAAATTACAATAACAACCTTGTTCAGTGGGGGATTACAAGACCCCCGCTGAATCCCCGAGCGAAACGAGTTTGCTGTACAAAAGTATGCATAAAAATATTCGTAAAAATATACACATAATAATATATTAGCGTTTCAATGTACCTTTCAACAAAGAAAGCCGGTGGTGAGTAAATTCAAAAAATAAAAATTACATAGGGAGGTTAAAAAATTATTAAAAGGGCAATCTCGGTTTTACTCGTAGCTTTATTGGTTATGGGATTATTTATCGGTTGCGATAAGAGTACATCTGCCGATAACCCAAACCCTGCAAAGCCAGACGCAAAATATGACTTCAATGGCCGCATTCTTGATGTACTTTTCATGGTAGGCGGACAAGGACAAATGGCGGACCCCATTGTTGCGAAGTTAAAAGAAGTATATCCGGGACTTAATGTAAACGTAGTTTACGACCACAATGCCCACGAGATTATGAGAAACAGAGTAATGGCTGGAAATCCTCCCGACATATTTGACCTGAACCAAGGCTTTTATGACTATTATGGAGCCATATCCGAAGGGATATGCAAACCTCTCGACTTCTTATACCCGCTGAAAACTATTGATGGTACAAAAACTTTAAAAGATGTTATGGATTTTAATGCAATCCAGAAAGGTTATTTAAATGGGAAATACTACCTTATGGCTGATTCCATCTATACCAGCGGTCTATGGTATGATGCAAAGCTTTTAAGGGACAATAATTTAAACCCGCCCACAACATGGAATGAGTTTGTGGAAGTTTGTGAAAAACTCAAACAAAAAGGTATATATGGCCTTTCCTGGTCTGGAAGATGGGCTGGTGAGTACGCGATGAATTATTTCTTCTATCCGATGGTAGCTTCCCTGGATTATGACACATTTATAGCAATCGAGAATCTTGAGGATGATGCCTGGGACAGACCTGCCGTAAGAGAAGTTATGAATCGTTTAAAGATGATGGTTGACAAAGGTTATTTTGATGTTAAAGCATCAGGGATGGATGCTTCTGAAATTCAAATGGAATTTATCAAGAGGACTTTTGCATTCTATCCCTGCGGTTCCTGGCTGGAAGCAGAAATGGCCGGAAACTGGCCTGCTGATTTTGAGCTTACCTATCTGCCATTTTCAGGTGTTTCGGACAAAAACGGAACAAACTATACTCTTCTTGCTTCTGTTGTAAGCGGTATTTCTTCCAAGACAAAAAATGAAGACATTGTCGGTGAATACTACAGGTACTTTTTATCTGACTATGATACTACTGCCAAAGTGGTAAGCACGTCTCTTAACGGGCTCCCGCTAAAGGGATTCTCCGAACAGTTTGGACACCTGCTTCCCAAATCAGTCCAGGGAACATGGGAGGCAATATCTGCAGGCAATATGCCGTTGATTCAAATGGCAAGCTCCTGGTATCCGGAACATCTGATCCTGTCAGGTGATTCCATAACTGCCTTTGTAAACGGCGATATCACCGCTGATGAATTCGCGAAGAGAATGAATGAATTCAATAAAGCAACCAAAGCTGATTCTTCAATTGTAAAATACACGAGAGAGAAAAAAAGCTGAAGTATTGCCTGCCATGGGATTGAAGGTATGTCTGAGTATTTAAAAGGGGTAGATTAATACTGCCCCTTTTAACCAATTCTGCAACTCTGTAGCTCAATAACTTTACAATTCTACAACTCTTGTACAACCTGCTCAGCTGTGATTGCATGAAAGGGGGAGATTAACATGGATATGAAAAGTTTACCTAAGGCTAATGCTGTGCTCAAAGCCAAAATTTCATCAAGAAAAAGATCTATTTCAAAAGAAAGGTCATTATTTATTTCGGCTTTTACTATTCCACCTCTGTTCATGTATACTTTTTTTCTGATAGTACCTTGTATTTTAGGCTTGTTTATGAGTTTTTTTGATTTTAGGGGACTATCATTGAAAATGAATTTTGTTGGCTTTAATAATTACGTCAAGATGTTTAATGACCCGATTTTTTTTAAGACATTAGGAAATCATATGTATGTATTTATATTGAATACCATAGTAGTATTTACACTTTCTATAGCCCTGGCAGTGGTGCTTTCCAGAAATGTATTGAGAGAGAAGAATTTTTACCGTGTTCTGTACTTTTTTCCCTCAGCGGTACCGATGGTTATAATCAGCGTAATGTGGAGAAGTATATTTAATCCCAGCATAGGTGTGCTGAACGGATTACTTGAACTGGTAGGGATACCCGGCAAGGTATGGCTGGGAGACAGCAGCCTGGTTAAAAATTGTGTTGTAACAGTAATGGTATGGAAATCATTAGGTTTTTACCTGGTATTATTTATGGCAGCTGTATTAAATATACCTTCTTCCCTTTATGAAGCTGCGCGTATTGATGGTGCCGGTGAAATAAAGCAAACATTTAAAATAACCATTCCACTTATATGGGAAGTAGTAAGGACCGCCCTTGTATTTTTTATAATTACTTCATGCGGCGTAGGCTTTCAGGTGGTTTACATACTTACCGAGGGTGGGCCTGACAGGGCTTCAGAACTCCTTACCACATATATGTACCAGCAGGCCTTTAAACTTTACAAGTATGGTTATGGAGCAGCTATCAGTGGGGCAATACTTGTGGTAACCATGGTATTGGCACTTATTATACTGAAGTTTACTGAACGGGAAGTCTATGAATATTAGGGAGGAGGCTGACAATTTTGGATAATGCCGTAAAAACATTTATAACAAAAACATTGTTAAGAATAATTCTGGGCATACTGTCACTAATCATTGTGGTTCCTTTTATATATATAGTGATGAATAGTTTTAAGACACCGGCAGAATTTTATGCAGATATTTGGGCTCTTCCCAGTAAAGTAGATTTGAAAAATTATATTTTGGCTTTGGAAAAAACCAAGCTGCACATTTATGCCATAAATACCGTATTTATTGTAGTAACTTCGGTATTGCTGAATCTTGTACTGGCTTCAATGGTTTCATATATCATAACCAGAATGGGGTTTAAGTGGAGCGGAAAAATATATAAATATTTCCTGGTAGGTCTGCTTATACCTCACATTATTGCTGTCTTGCCGCTGTTTATGCTTTCACGTGTAATTGGACTCTACAATACCAGAACAATACTTATTATTGCTTATTCTGTATTTTCTTTACCCTTTGCAGTATTTGTGCTGACTGCATTTTTCAAAACTTTGCCCAGTGAGTTGGAACAATCGGCCAAGATTGACGGCGCCGGTTATTTTGCAACATTCGCGAAGATAATAATACCTCTTGCAAAACCTGGGCTTATTACTGTAGGAGTATTTAATTTTCTTGATTTTTGGAATGAATATATACTTCCTCTTACTCTTATTGTAGATGAACCCAAAAAGACTGTGTCTATGGCAATTTTGCAGCTGCAGGTTGCACAATCTGTCAGACAGGAATGGGGAGCCTTATTTGCTGCGTGTATAATGGTTATAATGCCTGTATTGATTATATATGCGATTTTCCAGCGCAATTTGACGGAAGGCCTTACTGCAGGCAGTCTGAAGGGATAACTTTGAGAATAGGGGACAGTCCCCAAAAGTAGAGGACTGTCCCCATACCTCTAGAGGACTGTCCCCATACCTCTATACAGGTATTTCAACATCCAGCAGGGGCGCATACTGTTGACAGCCGAAAACATCCGATTCTCCAGGACTACCGCTGGGCTTTTTCCTGTAAATAGTAAATTTGATGGCATAAGCCGGATCGAACTCAACGAAATCAGCAATATCTTTTTCCTCCAGGTTATAGAGGCTGCAGACTAGTTGCTTGTTTAAAACGCCGCTTTTTTTCACTAACTCATAATTTTCTTTTTCTCGAAAAATAATATCAAAAGTAATTTTGTCTGTTCCTGCATTTTTGCTTCTGATGGTTTTAGCCAGTTCAACCAGTTTTTTGGTGTTCATTTCCTATCCTCCCAATCTATTTAAATCACAAAAGTTTTATTTATATAAGGTTTGACTTATGGGGACTCTGATCTATTCAGACCTTTAACCTGTATAGGTTTAACCTACTTCTATAATATTTACTTTAAATAGTTCCATGGGATCTTCCACTGCCACAACATGGTTCATGGTCCACATATATGCCGGTTTGGCAGGGAGAACTTCATCTACTATGAAAGCTGCGCCTCCTGCTGTTCCTTTCACTTCAGGCAGGCGGGCATAAAAAATCTGACGGGTACCGATCATAGTTAATTCCTCAGCCATTTCCTTTGTTGGAGCGATACCTTCCACTACTATACCTAATTCATGGGATTTAATTTCTTTTATAGGCTCCATATCTCCCATTACCCCATTTTTGCCGAAAATGTGATAATAGATTTCGTAACCGGTATGGCCGAAACGCTCTACAATTTGTTTTCGGCACCATTCAATAACTTTGTCAATGTTCTTTATTGTATAAGGATCTCTTATTCCGGCGATGCCGATAAACCGCTCACCTACTTTGCCTGAACCTTCAAGTTTCACTTTGATTTTACCTTCAGTTGGAATAAATCTGGGACCTGTAATTCTGCAGGTTTTCTCATCATATTGTTCATATTTGCACTTGGTCATATCCAGCATACCGCCTGCAACATATTCATAGAAAGGATTGCTTCTTTCATACATGGCATGACCGGCAACTGAAGCAACTGTGCATCTCTGTTCAGGAGCCATTGCTTTAACTTTTACATCATTTTCTGAAATGATCCCTAAAACAGATTCTTTTCCCCCATAGGGCTCGGCACAGAATGAGGCGCATTCCAGAACTTTTCCAAGGTAGTAGGAAAGGTCTTCAGGGAAACCGTGGTAAATGGCAGGAGCTGCAAAAATTACGCAGTCACTTGACCGTCCTCCAATAATAACGTCGGCTCCCATTTCCAGGAGTTTTACATAAGGGTGAATTCCGGCTACTGCCACTATCCGGTCTGTTTTATCCAGTGTTTCTTCATCAAGAGGCTTGCGGCCGTCCAATCCTTCAATTACTTCTCCTTTTTTCATTTTTTCTCTAAGATATTCCTTGTCTACCCCAGAATAAAAATATCCTAGTTTAAATTTAGGAATATTATGTTTTTTTGCAAGCTCTTTTATTATATCCACATATAGGTCAACTCTGCTGTTGGTTCCGGTATCTCCGGCAGAACCTACTAACATTGGTACTCCAAGTTTTCGTGCTTCAACCAGCATTAGTTCCAGGTCATGGGTCTGCCAGACCTTTGGACTGGTAGAAATATCTTCTCCCAGGGGACCCGGTCCTATATCATCACTACCGGAATCACAGAGAATATAGTCAGGCTTTTCCTTTACTCCTAGATAGAAACTTCCTTCTTTTGTCGGGGCAAAGCCTAAATGGCCATTAGGGCAGAGAAATTTTAATTCTTTCATCAGTAATATAGCTCCTTTCAATAAAGTGGTTATAACATGTTATTACATGTATATATATTCTTTATATTTTTCAAAATTCCTTCTTGATGATATCATAACATGTTATAATAACCTAAATAGTCTTTGTTCATGTATAAGGCAAATATGGAAGTAATAGTAGGTTTTCCAAAAAGAATGGTTGGAATTATGAAATAGTATTATATATGGATTAAGCCCAAGAATATATCAAACAGGAAAGGATAGAATTAGAACGGTATGGATTTTCTGCATCAGAATAGAAATGATGTAACGTATAATGAAATAAAGGAAAATAAAGGAATTCCCCTTTATAAGCAGATAAAAAATATACTTGTCGAGCAGGTTAATAACGGTATTATAGGTAAAGGTGAAAAGTTACCATCTGAAAGAGAACTCTGCCAGAAATACAAAGTAAGCCGTATTACCGTCAGACAGGCTCTGAATGAACTTGAAAAAGAAGGCCTGGTATACCGTTCCCACGGCAAAGGAACCTTCGTATCGCAAAATAGAGTGGAACAGCCTCTTTTTACTTTCACCACTTTTGAAAATTCCCTATTAAACAAAGGTATTAAACCGGGAACACGATTTATAGATATCAACTTTGTGGAGAACTCCTATCAGTTGAGCAGGATTTTGGAGGTGCCGCTTTCTCAAAATCTTGCGAAAATAACTTTACTGGGCCTGGGAGATAATATGCCCATGGCATTTTATTCCAGTTATTTTGAAAGAGAACTGGGGATAAAAATGAAGGAACTGGCAGTTTCATATATAGAAAAAGGATATTCAGTAACTACATTTGATCTGTATAAGTATATACCCGGAATAACCTCGGTGGTGGCAGATCAGACTTTTGAAGCATCTATTGCTGACTCATACATAGCGAAGATGCTTGAAATTAAGAAAGGAAGTCCTGTATTGATTGTGGAATCAAAAGTATATTCCAGGGATGGTAAACCTCTTGAATATAAAACAGCTGTTTATAGAGGTGATAAATACAGGTTTTCTGTTGTCAGAAATGTTTTCTAGTTTTTGATGTTGGAGATATGTTACCAGAAAGATATTAATTTTAATGATGATTTTGGAAGGAGTTAGTATGAAAATAATAAATGCCCGTGTGGTTAAACCAGGCTGTATCATAGAGAATGGAACCATCATTACAGAAAACGGCAGGATAGTATATGCAGGAGAAGAGAAAAATGCTCCGCCATCTCAGGCTCCTGTATATGATGCTAAAGGACTCATAGCAGGACCAGGATTTGTAGACATACATTGCCATGGAGGAGGTGAATGGTGGTCTTATGAAAATCCTGCAGGTGTAGGGCTCTATCATTTAAAAGGAGGTACTACTTCCTTATTGTGCTCCTTTTGGAGAAATGCTGTGAAAGATGGAATCCAAAAGGCAATTGACCGTGTAAAGGATGCAATTGAGAATAATAATCCCGGAAATATAAGAGGAATACACATGGAGGGGCCTTACCTGAATCCCCGGTACGGAACTGAGGGAGGCAAGGAATATCCTGTAGACCCCTGTCAGTACCTTGACTGGATGGACAGAGGTAAGGATATAATTAAATACTGGACCTTTGATCCGGAACAGGAGGGGACAGAAGAATTTGCCAGAGAATGCCAGCAAAGGGGAATAGCATTAGGTATATGCTACTCGGATGCTTCTGTTTCCACAATAGAATATTACCGTTCTTATGGGCTTAATATAGGGACCCATATTATGTGCGCCACCGGCAGGCCTTTTAATCCTATAAAGGGAACCAGGGAGCCTGGTTCTGACGAATATGTGCTTGTTTCTGATGACATGTATGCTGAAGTGATCGCTGATTCACCAGGAGCTCATATCAGGCCCTGGAATATCAAACTTATATATAAATTAAAGGGAGCAGAAAAAATAATAATTATTACTGACTGCTGCACAGGAGGAGATACTCAGGGTTCTGATGTTAATATAATTGACGGAAAACTGTATGGAAGCAGGCTTACTATGAATGTAGCCTGCAGGAATATGAAAAAATTTACCAGTGCCGGGATAGAGGATATTTTCAAAATGGCTTCAGAAAATCCTGCAAAAGCTGTTGGTATATTCGATAAATATGGTTCTCTCGAAGAGGGAAAAGCAGCTGACATTATCTTTATTGATGAGGATTTTAATGTACGAGATGTAATTCTTGGCGGAAAACTGATAAAGATGTGATCCGGGATTAAGAAAATACCAGTTGAAATAGTTATTGTATTTTTGTATAATTTATTCTAAATATTTTGTACCCATTTTTAAAAATATTTATATAATATATATGTTATTATATATGCTATTGGCTGGTTAATGAGAATATTGTATTTAGTAAAGCCGGATAATTATTGATACCAGATATATAATGATACAAAATATTGATAATACTATAATGAAATTTTAATAATAAATATAAAAGCGATGAAGAGGAAGAGTAATTGCAGCTACCTTTCCCAGCGAGCCGGAGGATGGTGAAAGTCCGGAAAAGGTACGCAATGAAGGCAGCCTATGAGCTTCTCCTTGAGAAATGAGAGTTTAGCTCTCACATTAGAGGAAGACGTTTACCTGGCGTTAAATAGGTAATAAAGCTGAGCACATTACAAGTTTTTTGTGCTAAGTAGGGTGGTACCGCGGATTACTTCTTCGTCCCTTAAATTTAAATTTGGGCGAAGAAGTTTTTATTTTTTATAAAAAGATTTTCTCACAGCATCTTTCCAATGCTGCTTGGAAATTACCAAAAAAGGTAAGTTTTCCGAATTCTATAGTTTTACTAAATAAAGTTTTATGGAAATAAAAGTATAAGGAGGTCGTTCAATCGTGGAAGAAATTTTGGAAATTATAGAAAAGAATAATAAGCTTACCCCTGAACAAATTGCTCTTATGCTTGGAAAGAGTGTGGAAGAGGTAAAAGAAGCAATAAAAAAGATGGAAGAGGAAAATGTTATATTAGGGTACAATACTTTAATTAACTGGGAAAAAACCAATAAGGAAACAGTTACCGCATTAATTGAAGTAAAGGTAACTCCCCAGAGAGGAGAAGGCTTTGATAAAATAGCAGAAAGAATATACAGGTATCCCCAGGTAAAGTCCTGCTATCTAATGTCTGGAGGGTTTGACCTAACTGTTGTCATAGAAGGCAAAAACATGAAAGAAGTGGCTCTATTTGTAGCTGAAAAACTAGCTACTATTGAATCTGTATTAAGTACCTCCACTCATTTTGTATTAAAGAAATACAAAGAGAACAATATTATTTTCGAGGAAGGAGAGAGGGATCAAAGGGAGGCTGTTGTATTATGAATATAGCAAAAATGATTTCTCCTGCAGTAAGAAATATCCCTCCATCTGGAATAAGAAAGTTTTTTGATCTTGTAAATGAAATGAAAGATGCAATATCTTTAAGCATTGGGGAACCAGACTTCATAACTCCCTGGAGCATAAGGGAAGCAGGGATATATTCTCTTGAGAAAGGTCGTACCCACTATTCTCCTAATGCAGGATTTAAAGAGCTTAGAGAAGAAATATCAAAATATGTGGAAAGAAAATATAATGTAAGCTACAGTCCAAAGGATCAGATAATTGTTACTGTAGGAGGAAGTGAAGCTATTGACATAGCTTTAAGATCCCTTGTAGGTGCCGGAGACGAAGTCATTATTCCGGAGCCCAGCTTTGTTGCATATAAGCCTTGTACCATGTTTACAGGAGCAACACCGGTAATTGTTAATCTTAGGATGGAAGATAATTTTAAACTGACTCCAGAGCTTCTGGAAAATGCCATTACGAGCAGAACTAAGGTACTTATATTACCATTTCCCAATAACCCTACAGGTGCAATAATGAACAGGGATGATCTTGCAAAAATAGTGGAAGTGCTAAAAAACAGGGATATTATAGTACTTTCTGATGAAATATATTCTGAGTTGACATATGAAGGAAGGCATGTTTCAATTGCAAACTTTCCTGAGATGAAAGAGAAAACTCTCTTAATCAATGGTTTCTCAAAAGCTTTTGCCATGACTGGATGGAGGCTTGGATATGCCTGCGGTCATCCTGATCTTATAGCAGCCATGTATAAAGTACACCAGTATGCCATAATGTGCTCACCAACAACTGCCCAATATGCAGCCATAGAAGCTCTCCGGGGCAGTGATGGCGATGTGGATTATATGGTAAGGGAATACAACAGAAGAAGACGGGTAATGGTAGACGGCTTTAGAAAAGCAGGTTTGGAGTGCTTTGAACCTTTGGGTGCTTTTTATGTATTCCCATGTATTACTTCAACAGGTTTAACCTCCAATGAGTTTGCAGAAAGATTGCTGAAAGAGGAGAAAGTTGCAGTAATTCCGGGCAATGCTTTCGGAGATTCGGGAGAAGGGTATATAAGGGCTTGTTACGCATATTCCATAGAAAATATTTTTGAGGCTATGAAGAGAATACAGAATTTTGTAGGAAGGTTAAAAGAAGAACGTAAATAATATTAACTGGCACATGGAATTAAATTATTATATAATATCTCATACATCAATATGTGATACTTGTTTTAATTGGGAGATGATAATATGCTGGAACTTGAGCAATTCAGATTGGAAATTGAAGGGTTGAAAGATGATATATACAAATTGAGGGATTCTCTTTGACATCCCAAAACTGGAAAAACAGATTGAAGAGCTCGAACATAAAGCAGGAGAGCCCGACTTTTGGAATGATATTGAAAATTCACAGAAAATTCTGCAAAAAATGAAAAACCTGAAAACCAAAGTTGAGAGATATCAGAAGCTTGTAACTGAATGGGAAGATTTGAAGGTATTGAATGAATTGGGGATAGAAGAGCAGGATTCTTCTATGATAGCTGAAGTAGGAGATGCTCTTGCAAAGTTAAAAAAGAATATTGAAGATTTAAAGTTGGAAACTCTCCTGAATGGGCAATATGATAAAAATAATGCCATATTGACCCTTCATGCAGGGGCAGGAGGCACTGAAGCCTGTGACTGGGTTCAAATGCTCCTTAGGATGTATACTCGTTGGGCAGAGTCTAAAAATTATACCGTAAAAACCCTGGATATTCTTCCTGGCGAGGAGGCTGGAATAAAAAGTGTAACAATTCATGTTATAGGGGAGAATGCCTATGGATATCTTAAAAGCGAGAAAGGGGTCCACAGGCTGGTAAGAATATCACCCTTTGACGCATCGGGAAGGAGGCATACTTCTTTTGCATCCCTTGATGTAATGCCGGAGCTTGATGAAACTATAGAAGTTGAGATAAATCCTGACGATTTGCGTATTGATACTTACCGCTCAAGCGGTGCAGGAGGTCAGCATGTAAACAAGACTGACTCTGCCGTCAGGATAACTCATATACCAACTGGTATAGTGGTGTCTTGTCAGACTGAAAGATCCCAGCATCAAAACAGGGAAACTGCAATGAAGATGTTGAAAAGCAAGTTGTATGAACTTAAAGAAAGAGAACAAAAAGAAAAAATTGAAGATCTTAAAGGAATTCAAATGGACATTGCCTGGGGCAGCCAGATAAGATCATATGTATTCTGCCCATATACACTTGTGAAGGACCATCGAACCAATTACGAAGAAGGTAACATAAATGCGGTAATGGATGGAGAAATTGATGGTTTTATAAATGCCTACCTGTCAAGTTTCAAGGAGTAGAAGATTCAGAGGGACGGTTCTTCTGCTTCCGGCAAAACGGAAGCAGAAGAACCGTCCCTCTGCTTTCTGTCACACCCTCATAGACCACAGATTGATAAGGTCCACGTTTTTTTCTGAAAAATTATATTTTAGTTTTACTTTGACTATTTTAAAAGAGCCGTCTAGTTTTGAAGTCAGAAATACCAATATTTCAAATTGATTTGAATCGCTGATATAATAATTTAATAAATCATAGGTTCCATTATCTGAATAGATTTTCTTAATGTTTTCAATAATCTGATCTTTTGGGTGAATAGAAGTTATTTTTATATTACCATTCAACAAGTTGACTTCAATTCCAAAATAAGCTGTGATATTTTCAAATCTGGCATTAATAATTGTATAATACTTTGTATCACTGCTGTTGGAAGGATTCGGACCCTCCAGGTATTCTTCCGAAGGGAGGCTTACTTCCACCTTGGTGTTAAAAAGCCGTTCAAGAAGTTTCTGACACTCTTCTTTAAGCATCAGGGAATAATTCTTTATATCACTTTCCAGAAGAGAATTGGCAGTCAGGTTCACCAGAGCGCTCATTACCTTATCTTCCAGTTTGCCTTCGTAAGACACATAATCGCTTGCTATAACAAATAATGAATATATTTTACCCTCTCTGACTAAATCTACTGCATAGCATAGTTTATTACGATTGGAGGAAACATCAAGATAATTTACCAGTTTTATTAAATAAATCGTTTCATCTTTAGTATAATAATAGCTTGATAATAATTCACTTGGCATGTTCTGGTAAGGTGATTTGTAATTAATTACATTTTCACTTTTACCCACCTGCCTTATTCCCGCCAGGTACTGAAGAACCTGGAATTTATCAATATCCGAAGTAAAATCTCCTTCTGCGATTATTATGCTTAAAGGTCCTGAAGACAAGGGATTTTCCAGTGTTAAAACTTCTTCGTTATCACCGTCTTTAAGAATTCTTTCTGAAAAATCCCTGGAGATGCTCCAGCTTTCAGGATATGAAATATAATATTTACCTTCCATATTAATATATTTGGACAGGTTGGTGCTTACATCAGCTTTTACAAAATCTCCAGGTGTAATTTTCAGGGATGAAATTACTTTAATAAATTCATCCTTTATTTGGTCAGAGGGTTTTATGTATTTACTTTTTAATTCAAGAATAAATGTGCGGTTGCCTCTAACCGTATAGTAATCGTGTACATAAAAGACACCATCTTTTGTATCCAGTTCGTACCTGAAATAAAAATATTTGTTATCAGATATTTCCGCTCTGCCTTTTTCTATTATTCTTATTTTATCGCCATATAACTTTTGAATGGAATCTATTATTTCCTCCCCGGAAGAGTAATTTTCAATTGCATTACGGACTGTTATGGAAAAATAGTGGTTACTGCCCATTTTAAAACTTCTGTAATCATATAAATCTATAATTGCATTTTTCATGTATGGCATAAACCATGAAGGGTAACTAATGGAATATCCTGCTTGTTCATTTTTCAGAGTGTTAAGGGGTACCTCTGTTCCGAAAGTATTTGGGTATATACCAGTATTGGCAAGACTTACGGCATTTATATCTTTAAAAACCGTTAAGGGTTTTTTCTGAGGGGAAAGTCCACGTATATATAAAGAGCATAATAAGTCTGACATATTTGTAAGAGTTTTCATATTAAGGTTGCCTTTACTTAAAGTAAAATTAACTGAATATATGGTTTTATTTGAGGGAGCGGGAATGGTGATGTCAATATGTGTTTCTTCCCATTCCTGAGTTTTGTTTGACCGTAGTGTATTATACAGTTTAATATTCCCATTCTGACCAAAGACTTTCTCTTTATATTCGGCAAAAACTTTCATGGCTAAATCGCAGCCGGTGTCCCTTTCTCCATATAAAAATCCTATGTTGTAATATTCCTTCATAGAGGTGAAAAGATTATTTTTTAAATCTATAAATTTATTGAATATGTCATCTTCTGTAGTAAGCTTATTTCCATAATAATCTTTTATGCTTTTGCTTAAGGTGCTATCTAGTCTATCTTGAATTATATTTGCAGTAAAGGTGTTTTCCTTATCCCGTATATATAACATGCCATCTTTTTCGGATATTTCGAGATTAATAATCATATAGGGCATAAGAACTATCTCATCGTAAATGTAGATTTCTCCCTGGCCAATCATGGTTGGTTTCCCTGAGGAATAAACTATGGAAGATGTCAGAAGCAGAGTAAGTGAAAAAACAGTAAGAAGGGTATACTTAATTGCATTTTTGAACCTTCTGCCATTCATGATTTTAAAGTTATTGATATTATTTTTATACGATACCTTTCTAAACCCAAAAATATTTCTCATTTTTCTAAACTTTATTATCCTGTAAAATAAATATTGTTAAAAATAAAAATAACAACCCCGTTCGGTGGCATATTGCAGCAGTTTTAGTATATTTAACGAAGCGAGTTTGTTAGTATTAAGCATAAGTATTATAAGTATTATGTAAGTAATTCAGTATTGCTTAAGAAATATGATAACAGAAGTATGGCCTGGTAACAATATTTGATACAGAGTTGTAAAAAAAGTGAAACATCTGCTTCACAATTATGATAATATTATTAGTATTATCAGGTTAAAGTTAATGAAAAAATATATAGTGAATTAGATTATGATGAGACTGTACTATAAGTTTTCTGACTTTTTAAAAAATAGATATGGAGCAAAGGTGTACAAGCTGCCGGTGAATATTCCGGTTTCCTGTCCCAACAGGGATGGAAAGCTGGGAAGAGGTGGATGTATTTTTTGCGGAGAAGAAGGAGCAGGGTTTGAAAACCTGTCTTGCAACCTAAGTGTAACCAGGCAGCTTGAAATTAATTCTGAATATATAGGTAAAAGATATGGGAGCGGAAAGTATATTGCGTACTTTCAGAATTACTCCAATACATATCTTCCCTACCAACAATTTAAAAAATATATAATGGAAGCATGTATAGAAGGAATAGCAGCCATATACATATCTACCAGGCCTGATTGTGTTAATGAAACCTATATTGAGTTCCTTGAGGAGTTATCCGGAGACAAGGGCATTGATATAGTTCTTGAAATAGGACTCCAAACAGTCAATTACCATACTCTGGAAAAACTCAACAGGAAGCATGGGCTTGCTGAGTTCATAGATGCGGCAATTCGGATAAAGAAACATAATTTGGGTGTATGTGCCCATTATATTATCGATTTACCCATGGATGATATGGATGATGTAATAGAAGGTGCAAAAATACTTTCAGCCCTGGGGGTGGATCAGGTTAAATGCCATTCCATGTATATTCTTGAAGGGACTCCAATGGGAGAAATGTATAAAACAGGTGAAATACAGCCGGTTACCCTTGAGGAGTATCTGGAAAGAATTATACTATTTATGGAATATCTTGATCCTGGCATTGTTATTCAAAGATTGGTTGGACGTGCGCCTGCTGACAGAACTCTTTTCTGCAACTGGGGACTGAGCTGGTGGAGAATAGTTGATTTAATTGAAGAAAAAATGAAAAAAGAAATGAGATTTCAAGGTAAAAAATTTAATTATCTGAATGGAGGTAGAGTTACTATTGAAGAATGAAAAAATAATAGTTTTAAATTTTGGAGTAAATTATTCACAATTATTAGGAAGAAGAATACGTGAAGCTAATGTTTATTGTGAAATACTGCCATACAGTACACCGGTGGAAAAAATACTGTCGCAGGAGCCTAAAGGTTTAGTATTGGCATGTCCTCCGGAGTCAGAACTTGGAGAAAAAGCCACTGAACAGAAGAAAAAAGTTCTTGCCCTTAATATACCTGTATTAGATGATGCAAGACTTAATAAAGATACCTTTGATATACAGGAAGGAAGGGAAATAATAAAGGATTTTCTGTTCAATAAATGCAATTGCACCGGCGACTGGGAAATGTCCTCCTTTGTTGAAGAGTCTGTTAAAAAGATTAAAGAAAAGGCAGAAGGCAAAAAGGTTTTATGCGCACTATCCGGAGGCGTGGATTCATCGGTGTCGGCAGTCATGGTACATAAAGCCATTGGGAAAAACCTTACCTGTATCTTTGTTGATCACGGACTTCTCAGGAAAAACGAGGCAGATCAGGTAGAAAGGATATTCAGGGAAAAATTTGATTTGAATATTATCAGGATTGATGCTCAGGACAGGTTTCTTGCAAAGCTTGCCGGCGTTACTGATCCGGAAAAGAAGAGAAAAATAATAGGTGAGGAATTCATAAGAGTTTTTGAAGAGGAGGCAAAAAAGATCGGGGCGGTAGATTTTCTTGTACAGGGTACAATATATCCTGATGTCCTGGAGAGTGCCGATGCAGAAGGGAAAATGGTTAAAAGTCACCATAACGTGGGTGGATTGCCGGAAAATATTGAATTTAAAGAAATATTGGAGCCTTTAAGACTACTATTTAAGGATGAAGTACGTAAAGCAGGATTGGTACTCGGACTGCCTGAAGAATTAGTATGGCGTCAGCCTTTCCCGGGCCCCGGCCTTGCTGTCAGAGTGATTGGAGAAGTGAATAAGGAAAAGCTTGATATACTTAGAGATGCAGACTATATTTTCAGAGAGGAAATTGCCCGGGTGGGGCTTGATAAAGAGTACAGCCAGTACTTTGCCATATTGACCGGTATGAAAAGCACAGGGGTGAGGGATGAATCCAGAACCTATGAGTATACCGTAGCTCTACGGGCTGTAATAACCAAGGATTTTATGACTGCAGAGTGGGCTAGAATACCCTACGACGTACTGGACAATGTTTCAAGACGCATAGTTAAGGAAGTGGGACAGGTCAACAGGGTGGTATATGATGTAACAAGCAAGCCGCCTGCAACAATTGAGTGGGAGTAAGGAAGGTCATCTAGAGTAACAGGGTTTTCAAGTGCTAAGGAGATATATCATTATCCGTAAATATATTTATCATACAGTATTTGAAACAGAAAAACAGGCTGCTGAATTAATCAGGTGCCAATACTAAAAACAGGTAGAGGCTAAGGAATACAGTGTGAAAATCTGGAAGATTTATGATTACACTCTCCAACATCAATAAGACTTTCCGGGTGGCCAGACGGCGAGCAGGGTTCGGACGAGCGGTAAAGGCTTTATTTTCGCGTGAATATGAGCTTGTTCATGCCTTAAATGATGTCAGCTTTACAATAAATGACGGAGAAATGGTTGGATATATTGGTCCCAATGGTGCGGGGAAAAGTACTACTATCAAAATTATGTGTGGAATCTTAACACCGGATAGCGGCGTGTGCAATATTAATGGGCGCGTCCCCTGGCGGGATCGCATTGCCCATGTCCGGGAAATCGGTGTTGTTTTCGGCCAACGCAGTCAGCTTTGGTGGGATGTTCCCGTTATCGACAGCTTTGAACTAATACGCGATATATATAGATCTGATGAAAAAACTTATAAAAAAAGTCTTGATGAATTAACTATGCTTCTTGACTTAAGTGAGTTGCTTAAGATACCGGCTCGGAGCCTAAGTCTGGGACAGCGTATGCGTTGTGAAATTGCTGCATCACTCCTGCATAACCCCAAAATTTTATTTTTGGATGAACCTACATATTTCAGATCCTTGTGTCAAAGTTGGATCTCACACGGTTTGGCAGGTTATTTCAGGCTATCCTTGTATTCTGCTATGCAATTCCGAATAGTGGAATTATATGGACCTGGGATAAAATTTTAACGCTTTTCTTAATGGTTAGCTGCGGCAGCTTGATTTTTTTCGGGCTGTTTCTCATATATGCGGCGTTCTCGTTCTTTACAACCGAGGGCCTGGAATTTATGAATATCTTTATAGACGGCGGCCGGGAGTTTGGGCGTTATCCGTTTTCAATATATGGGGAAAAAATCCTTATGTTTCTTACTTATATAATTCCTTTGGCACTATTTCAGTATTATCCGCTTCTGTATTTGATAGATAGGGAACAAAGCATAATATTCATGTTTACTCCATTAATCGGCCTGCTGTTTTTAATACCAAGCTATGCCTTCTTCCGCTTTGGGCTGAGGCGGTATAAATCAACGGGATCATGATTGACGCCTCTGATTGTTGATATGGTTTCCGCTGCGATTACACCCATGATAAACAGCATCGCAGTCCCCAAAAGTATTGTGTTTCCCAAAAACGATATTTTTTTAAAGGCATCTTGATATTGATATGGATAAATGTTAAAATATGAACGAAAAATTTAATAGTTACCAATATAATTTTGGCAATATGGGCCGGAAGTTTCTACCGAACAACCGTAAATTGTTCGACTATTGGTTATGCCTGTATGTATTCTGCGGTATGAGAGTTATTAAGGCAAAATACACTCAAGTACCTTTAAAATTACAGGGATAATTAGCGATTGGTGGAAACCCAATCGTTTTTTACATTTTACAAGACTGTTTTTCATGGAAAATATTTGGTAGAGGTTTTCAATCCACTGATGGATAAGATGGAAATTACTACGGTAAAGGTGGTCAAAGCCGGTGAAAACTTTTACATTTCAAGTAAAAGTGAGTAATCTGCTAAAAAATATTAAATGGAGGTTAAAATAATGGAGAGTTTCTTTAAGCTTAAGGAAAATGGTACAAATGTATCAACAGAAATTATTGCAGGTCTTACAACATTTTTCACCATGGCTTACATTATCTTTGTTAACCCTGCAATGTTGTCGCAAGTTCCGGGCATGCCATGGGGCGGAGTATTTCTTGCAACAATAATTGCAGCTACAGTAGGAACACTTGTTATGGGCCTGTTTGCAAATGTACCTTATGCACAAGCACCTGGTATGGGTTTAAATGCTTTCTTTACCTATACAGTATGCTTTGGCCTTGGTTTTACCTGGCAGCAGGCACTGGCTATGGTATTTATTTGTGGTGTGGTAAATATACTTATTACAGTTACAAAAATTCGTAAATCAATAATCAAGTCAATTCCTGTCAGCTTGCAAAATGCAATCGGTGGAGGTATTGGAATATTTATAGGTTATATTGGAATTAAGAGCGCAGGATTCCTCAATTTTACTTCTGATCCAGGCAAAAACATTATTTTAGAGGGCGGTACAGTAATCGCTGATTCAAGTGCAGTTCCTGCTCTGGTGGCCTTTAATACTCCAGAAGTTCTTCTGGCTTTGATCGGACTAATTATAACCATAGTTTTACTGGTATTTAAAGTAAAAGGAGCAATTTTAATAGGAATTATTGCAACAACTATTATTGGTATCCCTATGGGAGTTGTTGATATTTCAGCTGCAGGTACTACTGCTAATATCGGATCAGTATTTTCTGAGCTTGGAATAACTTTCGGGGCAGTTTTCAGCAAGGAAGGAATAGGCTCACTGTTTAGTGATGCATCTAAATTACCACTCGTATTATTAACTATTTTTGCTTTCAGCTTATCCGATACTTTTGATACCATTGGTACTTTTATTGGAACAGGACGTAAAACCGGCATTTTCAGTGAAGAAGATGAAAAGGCAATGGAGTCCAGTTCAGGCTTCAAATCCAAAATGGACAAAGCTTTGTTTGCAGATGCAATAGCAACTTCAATTGGTGCTATATTCGGAACTTCCAATACTACAACTTATGTTGAGAGTGCAGCAGGTATAAGTGCTGGCGGACGTACAGGTCTTACAAGTGTTACCACAGCAGTATTGTTCATAGCATGTATATTCCTTGCACCTATTGCAGGGCTTGTTCCGGCAGCTGCAACTGCACCTGCTTTAATAGCAGTAGGTATTATGATGATGACAGCTTTCAAAGAAATTAAGTGGGAAGATTTTGAAGAAGCAACCATTGGTTTCTTTGCAGGTGTGTTTATGGCTCTTGTATACAGCATTTCTTACGGAATAGCAGCAGGATTTATCTTCTACTGCTTAATAAAGATATGCAAAGGTAAAGCCAAAGAAATCCATCCGATACTTGCTGTAGCTACAATACTCTTTATTCTGAATTTTATATTGCTGGCAATTATTTAAGGTTTTTATAATAAAGCAGCAAGAAAACAGTAAGGGGTATGAAACAAGAATCTCCACTTTTATAAGATGGAAAGGTACAAATATAAAGGGGCTGGCAACAAACTGACAGCTCCTTTTAAGTTAATGCAAAAAGTGGCTGGATGTGGCAGCCGAATGGTTGTTAGGACACTCAGGATGAACAAAGGCGGAAGTTATATGTTTCCTTGTATCCGTGGAAGCAGAAGAACCGTCCCTGCGCTTCACCCTCCTGGAAGCAGAAGAACCGTCCCTGCGCTTCACCCTGCGCTTCCCTGACAGGATACCCTCCAGCCATAATTGACAAAGTATAACTTGGTTTGATAAGATTACTCTGTAGTTATAGTAAAATAAATGCAGCCGGGTTGGTCAAGCCAGCCCGTTTTTAGATTATAGATGGAGGTAATATTCATTAAAATGAAAAAGGAACCAAAGGTTTTATTAGTAATGGGAAGTGATTCGGATTTTCCCGTACTTGAAGGATGTATAAAATTATTGAAGCAATTTGGCGTTTTTGTTCAGGTGTTGGTTTGTTCGGCGCACCGTACTCCGGATAAAGCGGCAGAATATGCCAAAACAGCAGAGGAGAACGGCTTTGACGTTATTATTGCTGCTGCTGGAAAGGCAGCTCATCTGCCAGGTGTTTTAGCGGCGTATACACCTCTGCCTGTGATAGGTGTACCTATTAAATCTTCCACAATGGACGGCCTTGACTCACTTCTTTCCATAGTGCAGATGCCAAGCGGAATTCCTGTTGCCACAGTTGCCATAGACGGAGGGGATAATGCCGCACTTCTGGCTATCCAGATATTATCGGTGGGATACAGTGAACTTAGAGAAAAAATGAAAGAATATAAAATCCAGTTAGCCAGAAAGGTTGAAGAAAAAAACAAGGCTTTACAGGAAAAGCTGCTTGGAGGGATACTATGATTTATGATCCTGTAAAAGATAAATTCAGAGATGAATGCGGAGTTTTCGGGATATACAGTAATGACAATTTAGATGTGGCACGTCTTGCATTTTATGCCATGTATGCTTTGCAGCACAGAGGCGAAGAAAGCTCAGGAATTGCTGTAAATGATTCAGGAACCATACTTAATCATAAAAATACAGGATTAATTTCCGAGATTTTTAATGATGTTATCCTGAACCATTTAAAGGGTCAATCTGCCATAGGCCATGTCAGGTCTTCCTACGAAGGCAGCAATACCATAGAAAATGCACAGCCCATGTTAATAAAGTATAGAAGCGGCCAGCTGGCTCTGGCTCATAACGGAAGTCTTACTAATTCCTTAGAACTAAGAGAAAGTCTGGAAGAAAAGGGAGCCATGTTCCAGACATCAAGCGATACAGAAATTGTAGCTAATCTTATATCCAGATACAGTGTATTCAACAGCAGTATTGAAGATATTTTAACTAAAGTTATGAAGGATATTAAAGGATCCTATGCCATGACTATTTTAACACCCGAGCATCTTATAGGCTTAAGGGATCCTTTGGGCATCAGGCCTTTATGCATAGGAGCTATTGGCAATTCATATGTAATTGCCTCTGAATCCAGCGGCCTTGATGCTGTAGGAGCAAGCTTTTTAAGGGATGTAAAACCTGGAGAAATAGTGATAATTGACAAGAATGGACTAAGATCTGTCCAGGCTGTAGAAAGTAAAGAATCCCGCCTTTGTATATTTGAATTTGTATATTTTGCAAGACCTGACAGTTATATAGACGGAGCAAGTGTCCATCATGCAAGGGTAGAAGCCGGAAGAATCCTTGCCAGGGAACATCCTGCCGATGCAGATCTTGTCATAGGAGCTCCTGACAGTGGTATCAATGCAGCATTGGGATTTTCAAGAGAATCAGGCATACCGTACGGACAGGGACTCCTGAAAAACAAGTATGTTGGAAGAACTTTTATTCTTCCCGAGCAGGCACAAAGAGAAATAGGGGTAAGAATAAAGTTTAATGTTTTGCGGGACGAGATTGAGGGAAAACGTATAGTAATGGTAGATGATTCAATTGTCAGAGGCACAACAACCATGCGAATTGTACAGCTTTTAAAAAATGCAGGGGCTAAAGAAGTTCATATGAGAGTAAGCTCTCCTCCCTGCAAATTTCCCTGCTACTACGGTATAGATATTTCATCCAGTAAGCAATTGGTGGCCTCAAATTATTCTGAAGAAGAAATCAGAAAGATGATAGGCGCAGACAGTATAGGGTACCTGAGCCTTGAAGGACTGCTTAAATCTCCAATAGGTTCAAAATGCGGATTCTGTACTGCCTGCTTCAATGGAGATTATCCTATTGATATATCCCAAAGTGCATGTAAAAATATATGTGGGAACAGTACCAAGAAACAGGAGGAGATTTGATGATTAGTTATAAGGATGCAGGGGTTAATGTGGAAGCCGGCTATGAAGCTGTAAGACTGATGCGCGAACATGTAAAAAGAACTTTCCGTCCTGAAGTATTGACTGATATAGGAGGCTTCGGAGGTCTTTTCTCACTTGATAAAAATAAATATACCGAACCTGTTCTGGTTTCAGGAACCGATGGCGTTGGTACAAAACTTAAAATTGCCTTCCTTCTGGAAAAGCATGACACAATAGGGATAGATTGTGTTGCTATGTGTGTTAATGATATTATATGCAGTGGTGCTGAACCTTTGTTCTTTTTGGATTATATTGCAGTAGGCAAGAACTACCCCGAAAAAATAGCACAAATTGTAAAAGGTGTGTCCCAAGGATGTATAATGGCAGGATGCGCACTGATCGGGGGAGAAACTGCTGAAATGCCGGGCTTTTATTCAGAAGATGAATATGATATTGCCGGTTTTGCTGTTGGTGTAGTTGAAAAGAGCAAAATAATAGACGGAAGCAAGATTAAAGAGGGAGACAAACTGATTGGCCTTGCATCTTCGGGTATCCACAGCAATGGTTATTCTTTGGTAAGGAAACTTCTAAACCCTAATAAGGAAAAACTTAATGAATATGTAAGTTCACTTGGCTCAAACCTTGGTGAACAATTACTGAAGCCTACCAGAATTTATGTTAAAACCATATTAGACTTAATTGAAAAATATGAAGTAAAAGGAATATCCCATATTACCGGCGGAGGATTTATTGAAAACATTCCAAGAATGATACCCGAAGGTTTAAGAGCTGAGGTTGAATTAGGTTCCTGGCCTGTCCTTCCGATTTTTAAGTTATTGCAAAAAACAGGAGATATAAAAGATAGAGAAATGTATAATACATTCAATATGGGTATAGGAATGGTGCTGGCTGTGGATGCTGAGCTTTCTGGTGAGATTGTAAATTATCTGAATAAGGATTCAGAACAAGCATATATTATCGGTGAAATTAAAAAAGGGGAGTCAGGATTGGATTTATGCTGAAAATTGGTGTGTTGGTTTCCGGAGGAGGGAGCAATCTACAATCAATTATAGATAAGATTGAAACCGGCTATTTAAAGAACTGTTCTATACAAATTGTCATATCCAGCAGAAAAGACGCCTATGCCTTGGAGAGAGCCAAAAAGCATGGTATACCTGCTGTTTTTATAGGAAGAAAGAGCTTTGCAACTCCGGAAGAATATGATAAAGCTATGGTCGAAAAGCTTTCAGAATATAACATTGACCTTGTAGTGCTGGCAGGTTTTTTTGCACAATTGGGAGAGATGATGCTAAAGACCTATAAGAACAGAATTATTAATATACATCCTTCCCTCATACCTTCTTTTTGCGGTAAAGGATATTATGGAATAATACCTCATCAGAAGGCGCTCGAATACGGAGTAAAGGTAACCGGAGCTACAGTGCATTTTGTTGAGGCTGAATATGATTCGGGACCAATAATAATACAAAAACCTGTGTATGTTAAAGATGATGATACACCGGAGACTTTACAGAGAAGAGTTATGGAAGAAGCTGAATGGATAATTTTACCTGAAGCAATTAAACTCTTTTCTGAAAAGAGGTTGATTTTGGAGGGGAGAAAAGTAAGAATTCTTTCTCCCCGTTAGAATTCTATGAAAGGAGTATCCTAAATGGAAAGAGCATTAATCAGCGTATCTGACAAGACAGGAATAGTACAATTCGCACAGGAATTGCACAAACTTGGAATAGAGATTATATCTACAGGAGGTACTGCTAATACTCTCAGGAATGCCGGCGTAAAAGTAACAAACATTTCTGAAATTACAGGATTTCCTGAATGTTTGGATGGCAGGGTAAAAACATTACATCCCAAGATACATGGTGGACTTCTTGCAGTAAGGTCAAATCCGCAGCATATGAGGGAATTGGAAGAATTGGGTATAGAGACAATTGATATTGTGGTAATAAATTTATATCCATTTAAACAGACTATATTAAAGGATAATGTCCAGTTGGAAGAAGCTATAGAGAATATTGATATTGGCGGGCCAACTATGTTAAGAGCTGCAGCCAAGAATTACCAGGATGTAGTGGTGATTGTTGATCCTGCGGATTACCAGCCAATACTTGATGAATTAAAGTATACCGGCGGTGTATCTATTGAAACAAAATTCAGGTTAGCATATAAAGTATTCGAACATACCAGCCATTATGACACATTAATATCCGGATATTTAAGAAAAAAAATAGGAGACAATTCCTTCCCGGAAACTTTTACAATGACTTTTGAAAAGGCTCAGGATATGAGATATGGAGAAAATCCCCATCAGCAGGCTGTATTCTATAAAGAAGTTGGAGCTGCTCCAGGTACTCTGGTAAACGCCGTGCAATTACATGGTAAAGAGCTTTCCTATAACAATATTAATGACGCAAACGGCGCTCTTGAACTTCTTAAAGAATTTGAAGAACCTACTGTGGTTGCTGTAAAACATGCCAATCCCTGTGGAGTTGCAAGTGCTGACAATATCTATGAGGCATACAAGAAAGCTTATGAAGCTGACCCGGTTTCAATATTTGGCGGGATAATAGCTGCTAACAGAGAAATTGATGAGGCAACAGCAACTGAAATAAATAAAATATTTATTGAGATAGTAATTGCTCCTTCATACACTCAGAAAGCTTTTGAAATTCTCTCCAGCAAAAAGAATATCAGGATTCTTAAACTGCCTGACATTACAGAGGCTCTTCCGAAAGACACCTATGATATGAAGAAGGTTCCCGGAGGACTACTGGTTCAGAGCATTAACCTGGACCTCTTTGATATGGATTCCCTGCAATATGTAACTGAAAATAAACCTACTCCTGCTCAGTTGGAAGATATGATCTTTGCTATGAAGGTAGTTAAGCATACTAAATCTAACGCTATTGTTTTGGCTAAAGATAAACAAACAATTGGCGTGGGACCTGGACAGACAAACAGGATAATGGCTGCAAAAATTGCCATTGAGTATGGAGGAAACAGAACAGATGGCGCTGTAATGGCTTCTGACGCTTTCTTCCCCTTCCCGGATTGTGTGGAAGCGGCTGCAAAAGCCGGAGTAAAAGCCATTATACAACCAGGAGGTTCTGTAAAGGACCAGGAATCTATTGATGCATGCAATAAATATGGAATTGCAATGGTATTTACAGGAAAGAGGCATTTTAAGCATTAAAAGGAAAAGGGACACTCCTCTCTCGAGCAAAGAAGTATTCCATATAAGTTGAGGAGTGTCCCTCAAAAAGATAGAGGAACACTCCTTTCCCGAGCAAGATGTATTCCTTTTATGTTGAGGAGTGTCCCTCACACAATTGTTTATTAATCATAAAAGAAGGATGGGAAGCATGAAAGTATTGGTAGTTGGAAGCGGAGGCAGGGAGCATGCAATCGCATGGAAGATTGCACAAAGCCCGCTGGTTGATAAAATTTATTGCGCACCAGGCAATGGAGGAATATCTTTCATTGCAGAGTGTGTGCCTATAAAAGCGACAGATATTGAAGGGATAGTATCATTTTCAGTTGATAATAATATTGATCTGGTAGTAGTTGCACCGGATGATCCGCTGGCAGCAGGCATGGTGGATGCTTTGGAGGCAGCAGGTATACGTGCTTTCGGACCTGTTAAAAAAGCTGCTGAAATAGAATCCAGCAAGGTTTTCGCAAAAAGCCTCATGAAAAAGTATGGAATTCCAACAGCAAAGTATGAGGTATTTGAAGAATATGCACCTGCTCTGGATTATTTAAGGAATCAGGAGTACCCTGTTGTTATTAAGGCAGATGGTCTTGCACTAGGAAAAGGAGTTATAATTGCCCATGATTTTTTAGAGGCGGAAAAAGCCCTTAACCTTATGATGAAAGACAAGATTTTTGGAAAAGCAGGGGATAAAGTTATCATTGAAGAGTTTCTTACAGGCCAGGAGGTATCAATACTGGCATTTACAGATGGTAAGACAATTTTACCGATGGTAAGTTCTCAGGACCATAAAAGGGCTCTTGATAATGATAAAGGCCTTAATACTGGAGGAATGGGAACATTTTCACCCAGTAGGATCTATACTCCTGAACTGGCTCAATGCTGTATGAATGAAATTTTTATTCCTACTGTGGAGGCTATGAATAAGGAAGGCCGGAAATTTAAGGGAGTACTGTACTTTGGTCTTATGGTTACAAAACATGGCCCCAAAGTGCTTGAATATAATTCCAGGTTTGGTGATCCTGAAACCCAGGTTGTTCTTCCAAGGCTGGAAAGTGATATAGTTGAGATATTTAATGCAGTTATTGATGAGAAATTAGACACTATAGATATTAAATGGAATGATAAGGCTGCCGTATGTGTTATACTGGCATCCGGAGGATATCCTGAGAAGTATAAGACCGGATATGAAATCAGTGGTTTGGAGGATGCGAAAGCCGATAGCAGAATTATACTGTTCCATGCATCAACAAAATATGCTAACGGAAAATTCTTTACAAGTGGAGGAAGAGTGCTGGGGGTTACCGCGCTGGGTGATACACTGGATAAGGCAATAAAAACTGCATATGAGGCTGTAGCGAAAATCAGTTTTCAGGATATGCACTACAGGACAGATATAGGGAAGAAATAGATAAGTAATGTTATATTTTCAAAACATTACAAGTGACTAACATTACATATGACTTAAGATTAAGAATAATGGGTTTGAGGCATTTGTATTGTATTTTGTGTAAAGAATATTAAAGAACGGTGCCTCAAATAAAAGGTGTATATGATAAAAAAGATACGAAAATTAGGCATATCAGGCGGCACTTTTGATCCTATTCACTATGGCCATCTGATAATTGCAGAGGATATAAGGGAAAGTTTTAAACTGGATAAAGTAATATTTATACCATCAGGGATGCCCCCTCATAAAGATATAACAAAAGTTACAGATGCAAGGCACCGTTATAATATGGTGCGCATTGCTATAGATAATAATCCTTATTTCGAGGCATCCTCTATAGAGTTGGACAGGCCTGGATATACTTATACTGTTGATACCCTGATACAGCTTAAGGAGATCTATGGTGAAGATACAAAACTCTACTTTATTACTGGTGCAGACGTGGTACCAGAGCTATTAACCTGGAAAAACTATCAGAAAATATTTAAATTATGTGAATTTATTACTGTGCTCAGACCTGGATATAAAAAATCCACCTTTATTGAAGCAGTGGAAAAGATGAGGGTGGAACATGGAGCGATAATTCATCTTACAGAAGCTCCTCTTATTGGTATTTCCTCAACCATAATAAGAACCAGGATGAATGAAAATAAATCAATAAAATATTTGGTACCGGAAAAAGTGGAAAAGTATATATTTGATAATATGCTTTATGTTTTTAAATAGAATACTGAGGTATAATCGCTTTTGAATATAATCACTTTATTTTTTATTATTTTATTAAGTAATGGAGAGTAATAGACAATTATGACACTGGAAGAAATGCAAAAGAAACTGCAGGAAACACTTCCTAAGGGAAGATTCCAACATTCGGTAAATGTAATGCATGAAGCTGTTAAATTGGCTGAAATATATGGAGAAGATAAAAATAAAGCTGCAATAGCAGGACTTTTACATGATTGTGCTAAAGGAATAAAAGGGGAAGAAGCCCTTGAAATATGCAAAAAACACAATATAATAATTGATGAGGTAATGCAGTTACAGACCGGGTTGCTTCATGGGCCTATCGGGTCGCATATAGCTGATTGTGAATACGGTGTAAAAGATCCATATATTCTGAACGCCATATATTACCACACTACAGGCTGTGAAAATATGGATCGGCTGACTAAGATTATTTATATTGCAGATTATATAGAACCAAATAGAAGTTTTTATGGAGTTGAAAAAATTAGAAGAAAGGTTATTAGTGACCTGGATGAGGCAATAATTATAGCATTGAACACAACAATTAAGCATGTGATTACTAAAGGACACCTTTTACACATAAACACAATTAACGCAAGAAACTATTTAATAAAGGAAAGGGGACATATTTCTGTCACAAAAAACATCAGACATAATGAAGGATAAAATCATAGAGATACTAGAGGATAAGAAAGCAAAGGAAATAAATATTATTAACATTCGGAAGATATCCACTTTGGCAGATTACTTTATAATATGCAGTGGTACTTCCACTACGCACATCAGAACACTGGCTGATGAAGTGGAACAAAAGATGCATATTTACGGCTATAAACTGTTAGGCAAAGAGGGTTATAGCAGTTCAAGATGGATTCTTCTTGATTATGGTGACGTTGTTGTGCATATATTCAACCAAGACGAAAGAAAATTTTATAATTTAGAGAGACTCTGGTATGATGGAGAACAAACTAGTATAATAAATGGTAATAGTTTTAAACAAGATACATTGAATAAGGATGTGTAGTAAATATGAATGCTTATAATCCAAAACTAATAGAAAAGAAGTGGCAGGAAATCTGGGAGAAGGAAGGCACATTTTATGCTTCCGAGGATAAGACAAAACCAAAGTTTTATGCATTAATAGAATTTCCATATCCTTCAGGCCAGGGATTGCATGTAGGACATCCCAGACCTTATACAGCTTTGGATATTATATCCAGGAAAAAAAGGATGCAGGGATATAATGTTCTTTTTCCCATAGGTTGGGATGCTTTTGGACTACCTACAGAAAATTACGCAATACAGAATAAAATTCATCCTAAAATTGTAACAGAGAAAAATATAAATAGATTCAGAGAACAGTTAAAGTCTCTGGGATTTTCCTTTGACTGGTCCAGAGAAATAAATACTACCGATCCTGAGTACTATAAATGGACTCAGTGGATATTCCTGAAGTTGTTTGAAAAAGGACTTGCATATAAGAGCGAGGCTTCAATAAACTGGTGTACACAGTGTAAAGTCGGACTTGCAAATGAAGAAGTAGTAGGCGGTGTCTGTGAACGCTGTGGCGGAGAAGTTGTCAGAAAGGTTAAAAACCAATGGATGCTCAGAATAACAAAATATGCAGACAGATTAATAAATGATCTGGATCTCGTTGATTACATAGAGAGGGTAAAAATCCAGCAAATAAATTGGATAGGCCGTTCTTATGGTATGGAAGTGAACTTTGAAACAACTGCGGGTTATACTCTAAAAGTTTTTACAACACGTCCGGATACTCTTTTTGGAGCTACATACATGGTTATTTCACCGGAGCATCCAATGATTGATGAATTAAAGGATAAAATTACAAACTTGGATGAATTAATGAAGTATAGAGAATTGGCATCTAAAAAATCCGATTTCGAGAGGACAGAGCTTTCAAAAGAAAAAACAGGAGTACAAATAGAAGGCATCAAAGCAATTAATCCGGTAAATGGAAAAGAAATACCTATATGGATTTCTGATTATGTTTTAATTTCTTACGGTACAGGCGCAATTATGGCTGTGCCCGGGCATGATACCAGGGACTGGGAGTTTGCCAAAAAGTTCAATTTGCCAATTATTGAAGTGGTTTCCGGAGGAGATGTTGAAAAGGAAGCTTATACGGATATAGAAAATGGCATAATGGTTAACTCCGAATTCCTAAATGGCTTACAGGTAAGCGAGGCCAAGGAAAAAATAAGCGATTGGCTGGAAGAAAGGGGTATTGGAAAAAGAAAGGTCAACTATAAACTGAGAGATTGGGTATTCTCAAGACAAAGATACTGGGGAGAACCGATACCTTTGGTTTATTGTGAAAAATGCGGTTGGGTACCTGTTCCTGAAGACCAGCTTCCTGTCCTGCTTCCTGAAGTGGAAAGCTATGAGCCCACAGATACTGGTGAATCACCATTAGCCAATATAGAAGAATGGGTAAATACAACTTGCCCGAAGTGCGGAGGACCAGGGAAGAGGGAAACTGATACAATGCCCCAATGGGCAGGATCATCCTGGTACTTCTTAAGATATACTGATCCTCACAATAAAAAGGAACTGGCAAGCAGGGAAAATCTGGAGTATTGGACACCTATAGACTGGTATAATGGCGGAATGGAGCATACAACACTTCATTTGTTGTATTCAAGGTTTTGGCATAAGTTCCTTTATGACTGTGGAATAGTACCAACTCCCGAACCTTACAAGAAAAGGACATCCCATGGAATGATACTGGGTGAGAATAATGAAAAGATGTCCAAATCAAGAGGTAATGTTGTAAACCCGGATGAAATGATAGACGAATTTGGAGCAGATACACTGAGAACTTATGAAATGTTTATCGGTGATTTTGAAAAAGCAGTTCCCTGGTCATATAATGCTATAAAGGGCTGCAGAAGGTTTCTTGATAGGGTATGGAAACTGCAGGAGATTTTGACTGAGGGTGACGAATATTCTAAAGATATAGAAGTTAGCATGAATAAAACAATCAAAAAAGTAAGTGAGGACTATGAGACTTTAAAATTCAATACTGCTATTGCTGCTCTCATGTCCCTATTAAATGAATTTTACAGCCGCGGAAAAATCAACAGGGCGGAATTTAAGACTTTCCTTATCCTTCTAAACCCTGTCGCTCCCCATATAACTGAAGAATTATGGGTTCTAAACGGATATGAAGGAATGCTCCACGCCCAGTCCTGGCCTACCTGGGATGAAAGTAAGACCGTTGAGGACATGATTGAAATTGCCATACAGATAAATGGAAAAGTAAAAGAAAGGATAATGATTCCTTCTGGTCTGGATAAAAAGCAGACAGAAGAAAAAGCTCTGGAAGATGAAAAAGTAAAAGCCTTGCTTGAGAATAAGAATGTAATCAAAGTTATTGGTGTACCGGGCAAGTTGGTAAACATAGTTGTGAAATAAATATAGTTTTTGAAATAATATAATTTGTTAAAAAACATGATCTTAAAAACATAATTTTGGTGCAAAAGCCATAATAAGCTTTTGTACCAAAATTTATATTTATACTTATTTTTATATTTGTATTTATTTTTGTTTTTGTATTAGATTATACTTATATAAATTTTTACTTACTAATATTAAATTTCCATTGGTACATTTCAAAAGAGTTATCGGAGGAATAAGTTTGAAGAATATACTGTTGCTGTCTACGGGCGGGACAATTGCTTCAGTTAATGAAGGAGCAGGCCTTGTTCCCAGAATTACAGGTGAGTACATGGCCAGGCTTATTCCGGAACTGGAAGGCCTGTGCCATATTGAGTATAAAAGCGTTTTTTGCAAGGATAGTTCAAATATTCAGCCGGAAGACTGGAAGGTAATTGCTCATGAAGCTTGTTCCGGAGTAAAAAACTATGATGGAGTTGTTATTACTCACGGGACTGATACTATGGCATATACGGCATCCATGCTTTCATTTATGCTAAGGAATTTGCATAAACCTGTTATTTTAACAGGTTCTCAGTTGCCAATAGATGCTCCCGGAACTGATGGAAAAAAGAATTTACTTGATGCATTTCAGGCAGCTGTTAAAGGCATTCAGGGTGTATATGTGGTTTTTAACGGGAAAATAATTTTTGGAACGAGGGCTGTTAAAACCCATACTGAAGCACTGGATGCTTTTGAGAGCATTAATTATCCCCCTGCCGGTTTTATAAAAGGAAATCAAGTGATTGTAAATACCTCTGATAATAAACTTAATTCTCACATAAAATTTACCTCTGATATAAATTCAACTGATACCACATCCTGCACAGAAGAAGTTTATGTTGATGATAATATTGACAGCAGAGTATTTTTGATTAAACTTTATCCTGGAATTGACCCTGGTATTATCCCTATATTAATTGAAAGAGGCTATAAAGGTATCGTTATAGAAGCATTTGGCTCAGGGGGGCTGCCCACAGATGAAAGATCTTTTATTCCTGAAATAAAAAAAGCACTTGACTTGGGAGTAGCTGTGGTAATAAATACCCAATGTGTTTATGGAAAATCAGACCTCAGCATCTATCAGGTAGGATTAAAAGCTGCTGAAGCAGGAGTTATACCCGGTTATGACATGACTACTGAGGCCGCTGTAACAAAGCTTATGTGGGCATTAGGCAAAACAAAGGACTTAAATGAGATAAGAAGGCTAATGGAATCTTAACCGAAGCACGGGGACTCCTCAAGCATGTGGACAGTTCTTATGCTTCCGTCAATAATACCTTCTTCGAACTCTCCTGCGATATCTTCTTGAGATCCTTCTTAACGTGAACCTTAGAAGTGCGAAACCAATTATAACACAGGTTGATATTTTAGCTACCTTTAAAAAGACAGGATTAGTGAAAACCTCTTTTATCTTTTCGGTAGAAGTTTTTTCCAAGATGACTTTTTCAATTGTTTTGGATGCAACAAGATTTACACGGCCAAGGGTTATACCATTATTCTCATACTCTAAATAGCCTAAAATATCACCCTTATATACAGGAACTTCAATTCGTGGTTTTATATATTCCTTTGTGTTTAGAGATGCATTGTAATTTTCTACAGGCAGTACGGCACTTATACTATTATCTGCGACAATATTCAGGTCTTCAGCCGTTCCTGTTCCAGGATCAACCTGGACAGTTTTTATTACCTGACCCTTTCTCACAAGGGATTGGATTGAATAATTTTCAAAACCGTATTCCAGTAGCTGCCTGGAGTATTTATAAACACTGTCTTTATTGTCTGAAGCACTTACTCCCAATATAACTGAGAGCAACTCCATTCCTTCATTGTTTTTACCGGAAGAAACCAGGTTAAATCCGGCAGGGCCTGTATACCCTGTTTTTATTCCTGTAACTTCAAAAAGTTCGCTATCATTATAGAATCTAAGTAACTTATTGGAAGAATACAATGTCGGCCAGGAAGGATGTTTATTGGTTGCTATAGGGGTATATTCAGTTTTGCTGACTATTTCTCTGAACTCTGGTATATTCATGGCATGTTTTGCGATAAGCGCCATATCTTTTGCCGTAGTGTAGTGGTTATTATCATGCATTCCGTTTGCATTTACGAAATGGGTATTTTTTGCGCCCAGTTCCTGGGCTCTTTTATTCATCAGATCAATAAATTCTTGCCTGGTATCGCACACATTTTCAGCAATAATATTTGCAGCTTCGTTGGCAGACACTATTAGAAGTGCATGCAACAACTGTTCCAGGCTCAATACTTCTCCAGGCATAATACCAATATTCATGCCATCTTTACCTATATCGTAAACTGCTGCCTGGCTTGCTGTCATCATGGTATCCAGAGTGCTGTTTTCAAGTGCTACTATGGCTGTCATTATTTTTGTTGTACTGGCAGGATAAAGCTTCTTGTTTTCTGAATCCTTCTCACAAAGTACCTGGCCAGATTTAATATCCATTAAAATATATGCTTCAGCTTCAATATTCAAGGGTGCCGCACAACATAAGGGAAAATTTAGCAAAAAGACCAATAATATTAACGCCATAGCAAGAAGTCTTTTCATAGTTCTTTACTAATTCCTCCAACCATTTCATTTGTAAATAGCATTTATTTTATATGTTATACGAGTTTAATATTCTATATGCTCCTGCGTTGTTTGTGTCTACAAATATAATAAGATGTTGACGGTACACAGGCACATTAAAAAGTATACCAGAAAATAATTAAAAAATGTATCAGTCCATGGAATTTTACAAAAATAAAGGAATTTAAATTCCAATGGAGAATATATAATATGCTGGAGGTGAAATTATGGAAATAAAGTTATTTAATAGAATATATTACATAAATAAGGAGATTATTGCAATTACAATATCGTTTTTTGTAATAATATCTGTTACAGCTGGATATTTATTGCTAAAGGAATATAGGGACACAATGGTTCTTGAAAGACAGGAAGATAAGAGTCTGACCAATAATGAAGGCAAGGCAGGCCAATCTACGCAGGATAACAATTCTTCAGGAACAGAATCTTATGGGGAAGAGCCTGAAGCTGATGAAAAAATTGAAGACGGGGAGAAAATTCATGTCTATGTAACAGGATGTGTGAACAATCCTGGCATTGTAACGCTAAAGAAGGGACAGATAATTAACGATGCAATAATTGCAGCGGGAGGAGCAACCAATGATGCAGATATAGAGAATATTAACCTGGTATACAGGCTGGAAGGTAATGCAATGCTTTATATCAGGTCAAAAGCAGAAATCGCAAATTACGGTGAGCAGGCAGATCCGGAACATAAACAGGAAGAAAAACAAACAGCCCAGGGGAAAATAATAGAACCAGGACAAGGAGAAGCAGGTCCAGGGGTAAAGATTATCTATGACAGCGGGGGAGCCGTTGTGTATGAGGAAAAAACTAATACAGACAACAAGGGAAAGGTTAATATAAATACGGCGGATATCAGCCAGCTTACAACTCTTCCGGGAATAGGAGAAGCCACTGCAAAGGACATTATTGAATACAGGGAGAAGAATGGAAAATTCAAAACAATTGAAGATATAATGAAGGTTCCCAGGATAAAGGAAGGTAGGTTTAACAACATAAAGGATTTAATTGTGGTGGATTAAAAGAATAGACTATTCTCGTATCTCTGTTTTATTAACGATCCATGTACCTTATGCCTTTCGTAAAAAATTACCTGGAAACATCAAAATGAATAATCTTTTAGTGGATGAATTTTATAGGGCTCATAGGAGCTGGGAAAATTGCCAGAAACCTTATGAAAATCATGAAGGACTTTTCAACCAAGAAGATAATATGTTATCATTCTTATGTAATCAAGGACATTGAAAGGCAATTCAACATAAAAATGGTAGATACCATAGAAGAAATACTTTCATCTTTGGAAATTATAAGTGCTTATGTTTCTTTGACCAAGGAAACAGAAGGCCCAGTAAATAAAAACTTATTTTTACTCATGAAGCCAGATGCGATTTTTATGAATACTAGTAGAGGAGGAGTGGTTAATGAAGATTATCTTTATGAAGGATTAAAGAATGGTAAATCTGCAACGGCTGGACTTGATGTTGTAGTGGATGATTCAGTAAAGAGAAATAACCGTTTGTTTGAATAAAAAAGTGCGGATAACTCCTCATTATACTGCTGACACGATACAGTCTGAGTTTAGGGCTCAGGATACTATGGCAAATTCAATAATTGCCTTTTTAAAGCACGAAATATGGAAACTTAGTTAGCTAGTCCGGAATATCAAAAAACACTAATGAAAAGTCAACTTTTACTGGTTTCTAATAACTTTTCTCATTTCTTACAAATTAAATGGAGGTACATGTATGAATAATATTAAATTTACAGGAATTATTCCAGCAATTGTAAGTCCATTAAATGAGGATGGGACAATAAAGGAAAAAGAACTTAGAAAACTTGTAAGATGGCATTTAAGTGAGGGTTGTACAGGGTTTTATATCTGCGGTGCTAATGGTGAAGGTGTAGTTATGAAGCCTGAATCAAGAAAGCATCTCGCAGAAATTATGGTTGATGAAGTAAAAGGCAAGGGGTACATAATTGATCATGTTTGTGCTGTTGATTTACGGACAGCTATGGATTTAGCAAGGCATGCTTCTGATATTGGAGTAGATGCTGTGGCATCACTGCCACCATTCTTCTATCATTATGGGGATGAACAGATTTATCAATATTATAAGGCAATATCAGATTCATGTGATGTTCCTGTAATGATGTACGCTGCAAGTTATATTTCAGGGACAAACATGCCACCTAAAACAGTAGAGAAAATGATGGGTATAGAAAGAATGATTGGTTTAAAATGGACTAGCAGTAATTATTTTGAAATGAGAAGGTTGAAAGAGCTAAATAATGGAAATATTAATGTGTTAAACGGGTCCGATGAAACCTTAATATGTGGATTGGTAATGGGAGCTGATGGTGGAATTGGTGCAACATACAATATAATGCCTAAAATGTTTGTTAAACTATATAATGCTTTTGTTTCAGGAAACATTAAAGAAGCCCAGGAAATACAGTACAAAGTTAATAAAGTAATTGATGTTTTGCTTAGATGGGGAGTAGGTTGTGGAGTTAAGGACACATTGGAAATGATAGGATATGAAGTTGGTAAATGTACTTATCCATTAAAAAGATTTACTGATGAGGAACAGAAATTATTTAGAGCAGAACTGAAAGCATTGAACTTCGAACAAGAGTATCTATAAAAATATTAAATAATTTATATAGTATCATACTAGTATTCTAACTACTTGGTCTTTTCTAATATAATTAATATATTATTATCATTAAATTTTTGATATGCGATGATGATATAAATATGAGATTTTAAATGGGATAATTAATAATTATGGGAAGATATTAATAATTCTTCCCATAATTATTTGTGATTCAAAAGTTTCAACAACCAGAGGTTTATTGCTTGGATACATATGTCTCATTTTTTATGATGAAAAATCTTTAGAATTTAATAAGGAATGTGCTATAATGTTTTTTATAATTGTTTAAAATCTGATTCATTAAATTATGAAGAATTCAAATAAAGTGGTAATTATAATGCAGAAAAAATATAGCACATTAAGAGAAACAACATCACAAAATACGGGGCATGGCGATACTGAAGTAGACTATAGTGTATCAAATAATGGTTTATCATACAGGACTGTACAATCTAGTAAAAACATTTTTGACAGAATTCCTGGAAGGTTCTGCAATATTCATACAGAACAATTAGCCATATTCCTTACAGTTGCCATTACGCTGCTTGGGGACTCCAGTCTTTATGTTCTCCTGCCTACTTATGTATTTGACCTGGGAATACCTGTGGCAGCTGTAGGAGTTATTCTTAGCCTCAACAGGTTTGTAAGAATAATTACGAATTATTATGCCAAATACTTGTATTCATATTTCGGGCGAAGAAGATTATTTATATATAGCGTAATATTATCTGCCATTACAACGCTTTTTTATGGCCTGCCGGTTGGTGTTGTTATTTTAGGATTTTCAAGATTGATCTGGGGTGGCTGCTGGTCGGCAATGAGACTTGTAAGCTTTGAAAGTATTGCTGAAAACAGCAACGATAATAACAGAGGAACATTGACGGGTTTATTTCATTCTATTGCAAGAATAGGGAGCCTTCTGGCAATATTTCTGGGAGGAATATTATCTAATTATCTGGGATACAGGAACACATATTATATTTTTGCATTTATGACTTTTATAATAGGTGTACCTCTTTCCTTTTATGGAATGAGTATAAAAAGATCCTCTGGTAACATGCAAATATCAGAACAGACAGATGAACGGGCTACAGAACAAACACAAGAACAGATGACAGAACAAACCCCAGTGCAGACAACGGAACAAACAACTGTACGAGAAACCGGCGTTAGCGTTGGTAATAATGAAAATACTTATAATCATGTAAAAAGTAAAGTCAATATAAGTTTAAAGCTGACATATTTTATGACTTTCCTAAATTCTTGGGTAGGTAACGGATTACTTGTCTCCACCATTGGATATATATTGCTGCTGATATTCGGAAAAGAAGTGACTCTTTTCAATATAACCATAGGAGTATCCATTGCAGCAAGTTTTCTGGTTTCGGTAAGATGGTTTTATGATATATTTCTATCAGTTATATTTGGTAAATTGGCTGACCGGTTTGGATATTTTAAGATAATTATAATGAACTGTATTCTTCAAATAATTTCTTTATTAATAATTGCCTATACCCAATCATTTATTCTTATATTCCTGGCCGCAATAGTAGGTTTTGGTGGTGTAACTGCTCTCACAAGCACTTTGGATGCATCTGCAATTGGCTATCAGTCTTTAAATAAAGACAAAAATATACTTGGACATTTTACAACCTGGCAGGACCTGGGAGCTGCTTTTGGCTCTATGGCAGGATATTCACTTGTAATTGCGGTAGGATATAGCAGAGCATATATGATAACTGCACTTATGATTGTATTGGCAATTGCCTTTGCAATAATAAATAGAAAGAGAAATAGTGAATAGTTACAGTTACATTTATAATTCCAAAAAAGCTGGCAAGCAATTTGCTTACCAGCTTTATTATATATTAAAAAGGAGGAAACCTCTAAATTCATTAATTACATTGTACTATGTAAATGAAAATAATGTAATGTAATTAATAAACGACTTTTTATACTGGTATAAAGTTTTTTTTATGCAATGTGACTAAAGAAATTTTCATTTAGACATAGCCGGCAAAATAATAACGGCTGTTATTAAATAACCTGTAGCAATTGATACCGCAGGTATAACCACAGTATAAAAGATAAGCATTCTGAATTTTTTATGCCTGGCTTTTCTGAATTTTTCCACGCGGCTTACTCTCATATTATAGACCTCCCTAAGATATTGTGCAAGATATACTTAAAAGTCCCTTTATAAGTTATTATCATCAGTAAAACTCATAGTATTATACTGAATAGGTGTACTCTTCTGGAAAATGTTCCAACATATTAATTTTTCCGGAGAGACCTAATTTACTTATTTAGGATTAAAAGTAATATTATACCATAATACTTGTCCGATATATAAATATTCTTGCCCTATGATTAACATTACTAACATTTTTATACAATTCCATTTACAATAAGCTATTTAATGCACTCCATTGAATTATACTTATCGAATTTTGTGGTACTTTGACTTGTAGATAAAATTTTAGAGTGGTATACTTTAGAATATCCATACTTTTTGAGGTGAAATATGAAATATTTAAGGTTTAAGTATAATGGAACAACCAGATATGGAATACTTGAAGGAGATATTATTAAAGAAATTTCCGGAAATTTTTTTGAAGAATTCGGCTATACCGGCAGGGAATTTGAACTTGATGAAGTAAAGCTCCTTGCTCCCTGTATTCCTTCAAAGGTGGTGGCAGTTGGCCTTAATTATATATCTCATATAAAAGAGTTTGGTGACCGGAAAATTCCCTCAAACCCGACTCTGTTTATTAAATTGCCTCATACAATAATTGGACCGGGAGATGATATTATACGGCCCAAGGGTGCTGAAAGAGTTGATTTCGAAGCAGAGCTGGCTGTTGTTATCAGCAAGCCCTGTAAAAATATCAGCGCGGATAAGGCAGATGATTATATTCTTGGAGCAACGTGCTTAAATGATGTTACAGAAAGAAGTATTCAGGCAATGGATGGACAATGGACAAGAGCCAAAAATTTTGAAACATTTTGTCCCATAGGTCCTTACATTGTTAATGATATTGACTATAATGCTCTGGATATTAAATCTTATCTCAATGGAGAAATAAAGCAGTCTTCAAATACAAATAATTTAATCTGGAAAGTACAGGAGTTAGTAAGCTTTATTTCACGTGTAATTCCGTTGAAACCAGGGGATATTGTTTCTACAGGCACCCCTTCAGGGGTGGGTGCCATGAAAAACGGTGATATTATAGAGATTGATATAGAAGGTATTGGCAGACTAAGAAATCAAGTTCGGGAGGAATAAGTATGATTAAAGTAACACTAAAAGATGGGAGTATTAAAGAATATAGCAAAGGAACAACTCTTTTAGAGGTAGCCCAAAGTATAAGCGCCGGCCTGGTTAGAATGGCTCTTGCCGGTGAGGTTGATGGTGAAGTGAAAGATTTAAAATACAGGCTTGAAAAGGATTGCACTATAAAATTCCTTACTTTCGATGATGAAGGTGGAAGAGATGCTTACAGGCATACTACTTCCCATATTATGGCCCAGGCAGTAAAAAGACTGTATCCTGATGCCAAACTTGCCATAGGTCCGGCAATTGAAAATGGTTTTTACTATGATTTCGATATGGAAAAGACTTTGTCAATTGATGACCTTGCAGAAATAGAAAAAGAAATGGAAAAAATAATAAAAGAAGATTATGAGATTGAAAGATTTACTTTGCCGAGAGACGAAGCTATTAAGTTCATGCAGGAAAGAGGAGAACCCTATAAAGAAGAATTGATTACCGAATTGCCTGAAGGAGAAGAAATTTCTTTCTACAGACAAGGTGATTTTATTGACTTATGCGCAGGACCTCATTTGACTTCCACCGGTCATGTAAAGGCTGTTAAACTGCTGTCTGTTGCAGGAGCCTATTGGCGTGGAAATGAGAAAAATAAAATGTTGCAGAGAATTTACGGTACATCTTTTCCCAAAAAGAGTCTATTGGATGAGTATGTATTCAGAATGGAAGAGGCAAAAAAGAGAGATCACAGAAAACTTGGAAAAGAGCTTGACTTGTTCACTATAATGGAGGAAGGTCCTGGATTCCCATTCTTCCTGCCTAAAGGTATGATTATAAGGAATATTCTGGAGGATTATTGGCGCCAGGAGCATAAAAAGAGAGGTTACCAGGAAATCAAAACTCCCATTATACTTAGCGAAGAATTATGGCATCGTTCCGGCCACTGGGACCATTATAAGGAAAACATGTACTTTACCAAGATAGATGAGGGAGACTATGCAATTAAGCCAATGAACTGCCCTGGTGGAATACTTGTTTACAAGAGAAAGCTCCATTCCTACAGAGACCTGCCTCAAAGAATGGGAGAACTTGGCTTGGTTCACAGGCATGAACTTTCAGGTGCATTACATGGATTAATGCGTGTAAGATGCTTTACTCAGGATGATGCTCATATATTTATGACACCTGAGCAGATAGAAGATGAGGTTGTAGGTGTAATCGAACTTATTGATGAGTTCTATAAGGTCTTTGGATTCAAATATCATATTGAGCTGTCAACAAGACCTGAAAATTCAATGGGTACCGAAGAGCAGTGGGAAGTTGCAACAAACGCCTTAAAAAATGCACTTGTTGCAAGAAACCTGGAATTCAAAATTAATGAGGGTGACGGAGCTTTCTACGGACCAAAGATTGATTTCCATCTTGAAGATTCAATTGGGCGTACCTGGCAGTGCGGCACAATACAGCTGGATTTCCAGATGCCTGAACGCTTTGACCTGACCTATATAGGTGCTGATGGAGAAAAACACAGGCCTGTCATGATTCACAGGGTTGTTTTCGGAAGTATAGAAAGATTTATCGCCATATTGGTAGAACATTATGCAGGCGCTTTCCCTGCCTGGCTGGCTCCGGTGCAGGTAAAAATATTGCCTTTGGTTGACAAGCATCATGACTATGCTTTTGAAGTAAAGAAAAAACTGGAGGATATGGATATAAGGGTTGAAATAGACCTGAGAAATGAGAAAATAGGCTATAAAATCAGGGAAGCACAGCTTGAAAAGGTGCCCTATATGTTAGTTATAGGAGACAAAGAAGTAGAAAACAGCCAGGTTGCAGTAAGATCAAGAGCTGAGGGAGATCTTGGCGCTATGGATGTAGAAAAGTTTATTGATAAAATTACCAAAGAAATAAAGGAAAAAAGATAATGGAGTCAAATGGGAGAAAGGTCAATAAACCAAAAAATTTTTATTGACAACTTGACATTTACTCGCATATTCTGATATTATGTAATAGCTAAAACAAAGAAGAAGTCATCCACTTCTCACCCTATGGCAATTGCCTCCAGGGTTAATATTGTAAGCATGAGTGTTATACTCGTATTTGCATTGGTGTATTTAAGAGTGGATTGATTTTCTTTCAATCCACTTTAGTTTTATATTAAGCATTTTATTGAGATGCATGAAGCAAAAGCTTCTTGCCAAAATATATTTGGAGGTGTTTTATTATCAGTAAAAACGAATTAATGATTAATGAGGAAATCAGGGATAAGGAAGTAAGATTAATTGACACTGACGGTACCATGTTAGGTATAATGTCTGCAAAGGAAGCTCAAAAGCTGGCAAATTCCAAAAACCTGGATCTTGTAAAAATTGCCCCTAATGCAACGCCACCTGTTTGTAAGATTATGGACTATGGCAAATACATGTTTGAGCTGTCTAAGAAAGAAAAGGAAGCCAGAAAGAATCAAAAGGTTATTTCAGTTAAGGAAGTATGGCTCAAACCTACAATTGAAGAACATGATTTTCAATTTAAGGCAAGAAATGCCTGCAAATTCCTTAAAGATGGTGACAAGGTAAAGGTAGGTGTAAGATTTAGGGGACGGGAAATGCAATACACCTCATTAGGGCAGGAAGTACTCGATAAATTTGCGGAATACACCAAAGAAGTGGGTGTTGTTGAAAAGAAACCCAGACTTGAAGGAAGAAATATGATTATGATATTGAATCCGAAGAATTAACAAGTCTAAAGTGCATTGCTTTTGACAACGGTTTTATGACAACGAATATTTAACTTTCAGGAAGGAAGGATGTTTATGCCTAAGATTAAGACACACAGTTCTTCAAAAAAGAGGTTTAAGCTTACGGGAACAGGCAAGGTAAAAAGGGCAAAGGCTTATAAGAGCCATATACTTACAAAGAAAACTTCTAAAAGAAAGAGAAACTTGAGGAAAGCAACAGTTGCATCGGAGGCTAATGCTGCCACCGTACGAAAGATGATTCCATACAAGTAAGAAGGAGGAGAATAGCTATGGCAAGAGTAAAAGGTGGGGTTAGAACCCGTGCAAGACATAAAAAGATATTGAAGCTTGCAAAAGGATATTTCGGAGGCAAGAGCACCAAGTTCAGAGTTGCCAACCAGGCTGTTATGAAATCCCTTTCCTATGCATACAGGGATAGAAGAGCAAAGAAAAGAGATTTCAGAAAATTATGGATTACAAGAATTAATGCCGCAGCAAGAATGAATGGCATGTCATATAGCAGATTCATGAATGCCTTGAAAAAATCAGGTATTAATTTGAACAGAAAAGTACTGGCCGACATGGCTGTTAATGATGCTCAGGCTTTTGCTCAGTTAGTAGGCCAAATAAAAAATGTTTAATTGAATGCTTACCAAACATCATACATTAACAAATAAAGGGGCGCTAAGCCCTTTATTTGTTATGGGCGTGAAAATGTCTAATATTTTGCCATGCAGTGGTTTTACGGGAGGTTTTTTCAGGATGAAAAAAATAACCAGCAGTCAAAATCCCCTTGTGAGAGAGGCAAAAGCCCTAAAAAACAGAAAATACAGGGATGAAAAAGGGCTTTTCTTAATTGAAGGGGAAAAACTGTTGAAAGAAGCGGTACAAGAGAAGGCAGAAATAATAAAGGTTTTTCTCTCAGAAGAATATATAAAGGAAAAATCATATGATTTGTTTTCATCAGAATTACTGAAACATGATACTATAATTCTAAGTGACAGATTGTTTAAAGAAATAAGCGATACCGAAACCCCCCAGGGAATAATTGCGGTGGTTAAACAGAGTAAGCACACTTTGAGTGATATTATGGCTAATAACAGAAACATTATTATCCTTGAAGAAATCCAGGATCCGGGCAATATGGGTACAATAATCAGAACAGCCGATGCTGCAGGATTTTCAGGAGTGATAACAACAAAGGGCTGTGTTGATGTCTATAGTCCAAAAGTTATACGGTCTACCATGGGATCTATATTCCGTATTCCTGTATGTACCGGGGCCGGCATATCAGAAATAATCAGCAGGCTTAAGGCTGAAGGTATAAAGGTATATGCCTCTCATCTTGAAGGTAAAGCCAGTCTGTATGATATTGATTTGAGATCTGACATGGCAATAATAATTGGAAATGAATCAAGAGGTTTAAGTAAGGAAGCATCTGCAAGTGCAGATGCCCTGGTGCAAATACCTATGCTTGGAGGAGCTGAATCTTTAAATGCCTCGGTTGCAGCAGCAATTCTCATGTATGAATGTGTACGACAAAGACTGACAAAAGACACTTGAAGTGAATATGTCAAAATATATTATCAAGTGTGGGTAACTCTTTATCCGGTACATGAGTAATAAGATCTTTTAATACTGATATTTCAGCCAAAGCAAGAGGTAAGTCTTTTTCCTCAATATATATTCTGGCTCTGGCCAGGGAAATGGTAATGCTGTCAATTTCCCCATGGTCTGTAAGAGTAGCCCAGACTTTTTTTACTTTATTCCACTTTTCTTCCATTACAGATAATTCTTCTTTCGCAAGTTCCCATTTATTAGTGTTTGCATATTCTTCTACCTTTTCCAGATACAAATATAGCTCTTTGGCAGATCTATCCAGATAAAGTGATGTAATTATACCAGAGATAATAATTAATGCGAATAAAGAGATAATATAAATAATTATCATAATAGAATGTTTCATAAATCAGCTCACCTTGTTACAAGACTTTTTTTGACAATAAAGATTACCGCTGGAGTCCAGGCTTGCATAAAAAACATCTTTGGCGCTTCGGATTCCTAATTTTTCTAACTCAGCCTGAAGCCAATTGATATCAAGTTTTGCTTTGGCAAGGTTTTTGTAGTTAATGTCACCATCCATAATAATATCCAGGGATATTCCTTCGTATTCAGTGGGAATGTTCAAATCTTTAGGGGTTACAGGCCTTTTCTGGGATTTAGGTATAATACTTACCTGGCCGTTGGTTTCAAGAATTGCATACTCCACATCTGAAATGTTGGGATAGTTATTTATTCTCAGTTGTTCCAGAAGGTCGTTAATTGTATACATCTCTTTTTTAAGCTGTTCTTCCAGAATTCTTCCATTTTCAATGAGAATGGTTGGCCTGCCGCATATTATTGTTCTGCCTCTATTGCTCTTTATACTAATAAAAGAAATGGTTATCTGTGCAGCTAATAAAGTTATTATTGGTATAATACCATAAACAAGCGGAATACCTGTATTTTGCATTGGTACTGAAGCAAGTTCTGAGATCATTATAGCAATTACCAGTTCAAAAGGCTGGAGCTGACCAATCTGTCTTTTACCCATAAGTCTCATTACAAGAACTACCAGAACATACAAAATCAATGTACGGACAAAAACTACAAGCACATAATCATCCTCCTGTTATTTCCTGGTTCACTAACTAATTAATTCTTCAAATAGCAGAATTATATGACAGTAAAATATAAAAAACCCTATTTTTCGGTTATTGTATTTATATTTATTTCGAAGTATAATAAATTTATACATAAAATGAGCATTTTCTTTTTATTTCAACCAATATATTAAAAAAACTTGGTTTTTAAGAGGTTGTTATGTATACGTATACGGATTTTTTAAACCTAATAAAATATGCCAGAGAAGCAAATGCTACAAATATACATCTTGTAGCAGGAGCTGTTCCGGCTATACGCGTTGAAGGAAGGCTTTTATATACTCCTTTTGAGACTGTACTTCCAAAGGATACCGAGATGTTTGCAAATGAGATACTTAACGAAGAACAAAAAAGCATACTGAATAAAAACTTTTATATCAGTGTCCCAATTTCACCGAAAAATATCGGAAGACTAAGAGTAAATATATTCAAACAAAGGAATTCCTATTCTATTAATATTAAATTACTGGATAAGGTTTTAAAAAATCCTGAAGAACTGGGCATACCTCAATCAGTAATAAACTTATGCAATGAGAAAAGCGGGCTTATTCTTGTCTGTGGAAACACCGACAGCGGAAGATCAACAACTATGGCATCCTTGATTAAAAAGATTAGTTCAACCAGAGAATGCCATATTATTACTATTGAAGATCCAATTGAGTACTTATTTAAACATGATAAGGCAATTGTAAATCAAAAAGAAGTAGGAATAGACGTGAATAGTTTTGAAGAAGGCATTTATTCAGCAATAACTCAGGATGCAGATGTAATAATGGTAAGCTCAGCTATAGATCCAGCCACATTTTCTGCAGTGCTTACTGCTGCAGAGGACGGGCATCTTGTCATTACATCTCTTCATACAGATGATTCAATTTCAACCATAGAATATATAATCGGTATGTATCCTGCAGAAAAAAGCAATTATATAAAAATACAGCTTAGCCATTTACTATTGGCAATAGTATCTCAATGTCTTATACCTGGTGTTGATAATGTGGGAAATAAGCTTGCTGTTGAAGTGATGATTGCAAACCAGGCAATGCAAAACCTCATTCTGGAAAATAAAATTCACCAGATACCTACGTTAATAAGGGCAAGCAAATCCATTGGAATGATAACTATGGAGGATTCAATAAATGAACTGTATACATCAGGCTTGATATCTAAGGAAAGCGCTTTGAGCTATCTGTCTAATAGAAAATATTCTTTAGGAAGATCAAACTGAAAAATAAAAAAGCACTGCAATAAGGAGTAAAATGTGCGTTGTTTAAAAGGACAAGCAGCAGTATAAAAAATTTAATGGAATTATACAGATATATATCGATTTTCCTAACATTGTTCATATATGTAGTTCATGGTATATTCCAGAACTACAATATATCTGTAATGCTTATTCTGGTTTTTTGTGTAATTATATATGCTTTCCTTTTTGGATATCTTTATAATATAAGCTTCGGTGACAAACAACGGATGGTTATTCTGCTTTTACTGGATATTGCAGGCATATCCTTCCTGATACTGCTGACAGGGGGGCTGGATAGTTCATTTATATGGTGTTTCCTTAATCCGTTGCTTGTTATATCCTATTATGCACCTCTGCGACCAAAGGTTTTATCCCTTGCAGCCAGCATAATGTTACTATGCATTATCGGCTATATTGTTGAAGGAAAGCCGGGCATTAGGCTTTATTTATTATCCAGGTCCAATATTATTTTGAGTTTTACTTTGTTATTGATTCTTGTTAATATACTTTTCTATTATAGCAGCCTTTTAGTAAAGAAGCAGAAGGAGCTAAGCCTTGCAAATGAAACTCTTGAAAGCTACAACAGGAGAATTAAGGGGATGACACAGGATATTTTGCATTTGTATGAGGCTGTTCAGACCATTTCAGGTTTATCGGTCCAGCAGGATGTGGCTTCTATTTTACTTGAGTTTGCAGGGAAGGTTTTCCCTGAAGCTAATGCTTTTTATTATCTTGATGACAATGGAAATACCGACAAACTTATGACCTTAAATCCGATAGATGATAATATTTGGGATAATCTGGTGGATGATGTTAAGAGTTTGAGTGTATATAATAATACTGGTGCTGTTTCTGGTATCAGCAGGAAATTAGTAATAAATTTAGTTGACCAAAATTTTGTTGCAGTAATAACAAGAATAACGGAAATAAAAAACTACGGAGTAATCGGCCTCCTGGTTCCTAGAGAAAAATACGGAGAGAATAAGGATGAATATGAATCAAACCTGCTGCTCATATCACAACTGGCAACAACATTTTTTGAAAAAATAGAAGACGAAGCAGTGGGCTGTGAACTTGCTGTAGCTGACGAACAGAACAGAATAGCTGAAGATATTCATGACAGCGTAGTACAAAGGCTTTTTGCCGCTTCCTGCTTTATATATGACACACTGAAGAAATGGAATAATTTAACTGATGAACAGAAAAAGGAACAACTAAATCTTATAATGGAAACTATACGGAGTTCACTGGAGGACCTCCGTTCCACAATATATAATTTAAGCAGCAAAAAGCAGAATATCGTGCTTTTCAGGGAGAGTTTAGCTTCCTATCTTGACCAGATGGAACGGCTCAGCGGTATAAACATACACCTGGATGCCCGGGGAGACCTGGACAGCCTTTCTCTCAATGCAAGAAAGGCTATTTACAGGATAATAACTGAGTGTACGGGGAATGCCGTAAAACATGCAAAGTGCAAGAATATATGGGTTCATTTGCTGATGGATGAGAAAAATACAAAATTAACCATAAAGGATGATGGAATTGGTTTTGATTTGAGAAATAATGGAAATCGCAGTAATAACGGCCTTGGATTATACAACATAAAAAGCCTTGTAAGAATTTACAAGGGCAATTTGGAAGTTTTATCGGGAAAAGGCTCTGGCTCAACGTTTAACATAGAATTTAATAATGACAATATTCTGAAGAAACCGGAGGCATTATAACGAGGATGTAAGAAATTTTTCAACAATCGAAATTTTTCTTATGAATCTGGACGTTATAAGAAATAAGAAGTGTGTGGTCTGAAGGACAAAGGGTGCAAATGATAATGGGCAAAAGAGAATATGAAGCGCTAATTATACTGGCTGTTATACTGTTATCGGCTATACTTGGTATTAGGATTTTGCCGTCTTTTATAGGAACAACCGCATATCAGAATATCTTCAAGCCCTTATTCTGGTTTGCCCTTTCAGTTTATATATGGAAACAGCCTAGAGTAAGATTTAAAGGAAAGTTGAAACTCCATAAGTATATACTTATCTGGTCTGCAATATGTGGAATTGTATACATGGCTATTTTTTTTGCAGGAGGATTTATGGATGGAATAGGGGCAAGCCCATATTCAAGGAGCATAACCGGTATGCTTGTGAATGTTTTAAGTTTCGGAAGCGTAATAGTTATGATGGAATGGGTAAGGAATTACATCATAAACAAAGTCAAGAAAAAATATCTAATTCAATTCAGTATTTTGGTGGTAATAATATTTACATTTTACAGGCTGAATCTGAGGATTTTAATGAGCGTGGAAAACTGGCAGCAGGTTATACGGTATGTAGGTGAATATGCGGGACCGGAAATAGCGTTAAATATTTTGATGGCATACATGGTATATATTGGGGGAGAACGGCCGGCAATAATATATATGGCGCTTACAAACCTCCCCATTTGGATATCGCCTTTGCTTCCAAACCTCAGGTGGATTACCAAGGCTTTCATTGGAATTATGTCACCCGTAATATTTTTTATCATGCTGCGCCAGATTTATAAAAAGCAGGCAAAAGAGGTTAAAATAAGAGAGCAAAAAAGTGAAAAACCAACTTCCTGGATAGCTGTAAGTGTATTTTCAATTGCCCTTATATGGTTTGCTGTGGGAGTCTTTCCTATATACCCCGTAGTAATTCTTACAGGTAGCATGCAGCCTGCAATTGATCCAGGGGATATTGTTCTTTTGCAGAGGACCGATGGGCAAAACCTCAAAGTAGGAGAGATTATACAATACTGGACCGGTGAAATATTTATAGTTCACAGGATTATTTCAATAGACCAGGCCACCGGAAGGTACCAGACCAAAGGAGACAGTAACAGTGCACCAGACTCTGTGCTGGTTGGACCCGAACAGATAAAAGGCAAGTTGATATCAGTAATACCTAAAGTTGGAAAACTAAGCATATGGCTTAGGAGAGACTATGAGTATCCGGAGGAACAAGTAGAGTTTTGACAAGCTGCTTTTAACCAATCTCGACAAGTCTGTGCACAGGAGGGAAACAGATGAATTTAAGCCTGACATTAAATAAAAAGAGAATAGTTATTGCGGTTGAAATACTACTGGTACTTTTCTTCTGTATTAATACCTTATTGGAGATATTAGTTCCGAAATATACGGATGCAGAGAGAGTAAAGTTTGCATATACCAGCAAGGCCAATATAGACTACAGGGTATACCTGAGGCCGAATATCATATACCGTGAGAGTTTTCTGGAAAAGGGAAGATATTATATATTAAAATATATCGATCATGTAAACTTGAATATGAAATACGATTTTATCTCATCGGATGAAGCTGACTTAACTGCAGTTTACAGTGTTACTGCATATCTTCAGGGACTTCATGGAGAAGAAAATGAGGTGCTTTGGAGCAGGGAATATATTTTGATCCCAGAAAAAACTATACATAGGAATTCTTCCGATTTATCAATTGAACTGAGCGAAAATGTTTCCCTCAGTGAATTTCTGCAGGTCAGGGAATCTTTCTACCTTGAGTCGGAAGTAAATTCTCCTGCAGTACTTAATGTGGTTTTTTCAGTACATACAAAAGCAGATTCCAAGGAAGGGACCCTGGAAGACAATTTAAAAACAAATTTAATTATACCGATAGGAAACAACGTGTTTAAAATAGAAGGTACCCCGGAAGCAAGGGGTGAAAACAGAATTCCAGAAACTATAAGAAACCGTATTCCTGTTAATTACTTGAAAGTTGCAATATTCCTTGTAATTTCACTGCTGCTGGTTGTACTGGTGATTCTTACCATACGTTACGTCAAAACCGCAGAGCCTCCGGATCCATTTAATAAGGCCATTGCAGATATATTCAAGGAATACTCTGAGAGACTTGCAGGTATGACCCATAGTATATCCTACCATTTTTCTGATGTGATAACAGTTAATTCAATTGAAGATATGATTAAAATAGCAGATGAAATAGGACAGCCTGTCTTCTACTACAAGGTTGACAACAAGGTTGAAAGGAAAATAGAGTTTTTTGTATTTGACAGCGGCAGAGTCTATTATATGGCAATATTTGGTGAGATTAAACCGGAAAGTGAAGAAAGTTCCATATAAACTGTTTATCATAAATATACTACCTTGGTACCATATCATATGCCACTATGGTATTATTGTAATTATTCCTGGAGTTCTGAAGAATTATCAAATCGTGTGATTTACTTCAAATGATAAGCTTGTATAATTAAATTAAGAATTAATTAACGGTTAAGAATGTTAATGTCAAAATGATGATATGAAAATAGAGGGGAGAAATGAATATGAAGAGGACAAGATTTGTTTTGTGGGTTATTGTAGCAGCAATGGTTCTTATGGGCGCCGGATACGCAGCATGGTCACAGACATTTACGATAAACAGCACTGTACAGACTGGACACTTATATGTAAAAGTTCAAAAGGCTATTGAGGACCCAAGTATCGATATTGATGAAGGTGTAAATTCTACAACAGTAAACTTTACTATTACTGATATGTATCCTGGAAAAAGTGTTCAACATGTGTTGAGATTCACCAATCAGGGAACAATGCCGGTAAGATTAAAATTTAATAGTGGTACTTATCCAGAAAATGATCCTCTTTGGAGAGATCTTGTAATTGAGGTTAACGAAGAAGAAGTTAAATCAGCAGGTGACACTGATATAGAGGATGTAGGAAACAAAATAGCAGAAATACTGACAAATCCGGTACTTGCTGTAGGTATTACAAGAGATATTACAATTACACAGACATTGGATATAAGCAGCACGGATGAAACTGAAAGTTCATCAATAAGTTGGAGCCTGGGTTTTGTATTTGAACAGTATAATGCTCCTGTCATTAATCCATAATCTTAAACCAGGAATAAATAATTACTAATAGTAAAAAAGGAAAAAAACAAACCCGAAAGTTAATCAACGATAAAACGATAATTTGAATGGCACAGGCAGACATAGGCTTGTGCCATTCTTAAAAAAAAGCAAAAGCTGAAGAATAAGCAGGGATACAAGTAGTGCCAAGTACGGGCGGAATTTGGGGGATATTTAAATGTTGGGTAGTTCTAAACGCCTTTTATCAATAACAGTTATAGCACTGGTACTAATTGGACTAAGCTATACTTTATCCTTTCAGGAGGGATTTGTTGAAGCAGCGCTTACCAATGCCACCCTGATTGAATTAGTACCTGATGAATGTAAAGTAATAAATACCAGCAAGAATTTGGAAGCCGGCGTGTCTTTTATAAAGGATGAATTTGGTAACATTGTGGATAAAACATATATCATGCTTTCAACCAAAAACGTTTATGCAGGCGCCAGTGCTACCTTTTGCATAACTGCACGGAACATTAGCGATATTCCCTTATCTGTTGATCAGTTTACTCTCCATGTTGATAGCAGGAAGGACTCCATATCTGATCTTATGTATTTTTCCGGAAAAGTAAAAATATACAGGAATGATGGAGTATATTACGATGAACTTGGCACCTTCAGCAACATCAACCTGGCTGCACTTGCAGACAACTTGACATCATTGACGAAATATAGGAAAATTGATTCCGGAGAAAAACTGGTACTTGAATTACAGCAAAAGTTTTCTGTGGATTCTGAAAAATTTGTTGGGAAAGTTGGCTTGTCATACAGACTGGAACCGGTTTTTGTCCAGTATTTTCCCAAAGAAGAAGAATTAGAAGAAGAATTATTGGTCGGGAACAATAGTAGGGATGAAAATGTTTCTTAAGAGATACAAGAATAAGAAAAAGTGCAAATTTGGAAATCTTCTTCATGTAGGAACAATGTGCGTTGTCCTTATTGGAGCATTGAGCCTTCTTGGAATATCTTATTCTTCCTGGAGCCAGTCTTTTAGCATTTTTGGCTCCATATCCACAGGAGAAATTAACCTTGTTGTAAAAGATGTAGTATTGGATAGCTCCGATAGTTATGATTCTCTTAACTTTAATGTCAACAAGACAGGAAATATTGTAGATTCAGTTAATATGGAAGTAGTGTCTGGTTCAAATCCTTTTAATACCGTACTGGTATTTACTGTTGAAAATAGTGGAACAATACCTGTGGCATGTGAAGGTATTGACACAGATGCGCCCGGAAGTGTTGATGTACAGTTGCTTGAATCTCCTGAAAGGATATATCCGGGAGAGAGTGCTCAAATTAAAATTAAGATTGCAAAAGGTTATGTTAACAACTTTGAATTCAGTACTTTTCTTAGATTTGCACAGAAAATTTAGGCAAACTTGATTCACTTTATTGAGGTGATTTATATAAAAAAACTGGTTTTAATAGTATTTATTATAATAATATCTATACTTTGTACAACAGTAAGCTTCGGATTATGGAGGTATAATTCCGAGGTCAGGTTTACAATAACCATTAAACAGCCTGAACAAGACTACGGTTGCTGTATTTGTGGTAAATATAGCACAATACGGGAAGGTATAGATCTTTTAAGAGATGTACAATATCCGAAAATATATAACAAGATGGAGCAGTATAAAAATATGTTGTATGCACGGATAGACGAGCTTAATAATCTTCCCTTTGGAGGCATCACATATGAAGAGCTGGATGCAGAAGTAAATAAATATAGAAATGTTGATATAGAAGGATTTGGTAATTGTATTGAGACATATGGAAATTGTATAGTTACCCTGGGTGAATTTTATGAGAATTCAACACCAGAAGAAAAGAAGCAGGTCCCTAATTTCTGGACTGAGTCGTCTGGTCTTTGGATTTTGCATTCTCAGCTTTGGACAAAACGCTCTGAGCTTTATATTGTAGTAAGTGAACTCTGGACCGCCGGACAAAGCAAAATAAACTGGGAGAATGAAGACGGCGAAGGGTAAGGTAAGGGAGGTAAAGAAGGCAATAATTAGTAATGAGAATGATACATTATTATAACAATTATTCAGTCATATTCCCATTGCTATTTTTGCCTTTGTTTACATAAATTGCTGCCTGTAATCTGTTACTTAAATTAAGTTTTGCAAGAATGCTGCTAACATGTTTTTTTACAGTATTTTCGCTTATATAAAGTTTTTCTGCAATACTCTTGTTAGACATTCCTTTCCCAAGACAGTCTAGAATTTCAGCTTCTCTGGGAGTCAGCAATTCATCTTCACCTTCAGATTGTTGCACAGTCTGGCTCTGTACAGGAGTATTTATTCTTTCCAAAAAAACAGGGTCGAAATATTTTCTACCTCTAATAACAGACTTTACGGCATATACAATATCTTCAGTAAATGCATCTTTTAAAATATATCCGTCAATATTCAATTTCATAGCCCTGTCAAAATCCTCGGTAGATGAAGAAGATGAAAGTATAACATATTTGCAGTTAGGAAATTTTTCCTTTGCCATACGTATGAAATCGATTCCACTTTGATCTTTTAGCCTTATATCTACCAGAGCCAGATTATAGTCATTATTTGACATCAGTTCCAATGCTGACTTTACATCGTGAGCAAAATTAACATTATTTATATCTTGTTCAGAGATAAGTATATTCCTAATGCCGATGCAAACCAGGGGATGGTCGTCAACAATTAAAATATTCATATACATCAGCTCTTCCTTAACTATACTGTATTTTAGTACAATAATATTTACCATAAAATATTTATGTATATTTATATAATATTTTATATATTTTTTTGAATAAAATCTATGCTTTTTATAGTATAATTTTTGACAACTTATGAAAAAGAAAGTGAGCCAGAAGAAATACCTTTCTGGCTCACTGCAGATTCGTTAATCAGGAAGCTGTTTCTTATAATATTGATTGGATATTTGATCCATTTTATCTACAATTCCCTGTTCATCAATTCTATTTGTATAGTATTCCTCATAATCATTATATCCTCCCATATCCTGTGGAGAGTCGGAAGAACCATATTTTACTAAGTCAAAGAATTGATCCATACCTTCATGTTCGTCATCTTCCTGACTATTTAGATATTTTCTTCCCAGAGGCGCGTCCATAACCAATTCTTCATTTGGCCTGTCCATATTAGCTTTCATGGGAGTTTCATTGCCAGCTCTGTTTTTTTCACAGTATAAACATGTTGTGGCATGTGGCACAGCTTCAAGTCTTTCTTTTTCTATCTCCTTACCACACACTTCGCAATTTCCAAAGACACCTTGGTTGATTCTCTCCAATGCATCATTGGTTTCTCTTAATTGATGTTCCTGATGGGTTATCAGCGAATTATTAAATTCTGCCTGAAAAAGTTCCGAAGCTATTTCTGCAGGGTGGTTATCATAGTTTGATAACTCCGCGGGAGAATATTTATCCTGGTTTGACATACCATGTTTTTTCATTTTTCTTAATGTTTCTTCAAAATTATTTTTTCTATTTACAAGTATTTCCTTAAATTTATTAAGCTCATTTATTTCCATTAAGTTTTCCTCCCTATAGAATATTGTAAAATAACAAATTGCATATTATTGGCAAAGGTTTTTTGAACACCATTACATCCTGGATATAGTATGAGACTTATTTTTGAATCTATAGCTCCCTTAATTAAGCAATTAATTGAATAGTTTTCACGAATAATATTCTTAATACTGTAGAAAATAATAAGGAAAATAAATATAAAGGAGGGATTATATGCCGCCTTTGACAACAAAGGAACTTCTTCTTATTCAGGACAATATTAAAATGACTCAAAACACTATAAGCTTTATGAACAGCTGCGCGCAAATAGCGACAGATCCGCAGGTTAAAAGCTTATGCCAGCAAATGGTAAGAGATCATCAAAATGATTTGCAGGTTTTAATGAAACATATTAAGTCAACAACAGTTCAATAGGAGGTGGAACAATGGCTAATATTACAGATAAAGATATTATGGAGGTGTTGCTTACTCAGCACAAATTAGGAGCTATTTCATTAACTAATCTGGTTCTTGAAAGCAGCTGTCAGAATGTAAGAACTGATGCAACAAATCTTCTCACAAAAACTTTCGAGCATCAGAAACAAATTTATGATATCATGTCCCAAAAAGGGTGGTATCAAACTATGACAGCAAGTCCGCAGGAAATTAGTAATGTACAAACCAGTTTAAATATGTGATATTTAACAATTTTTTTTATAAAAACATAATGACAGGCAGTTTATCTAAGAACAAGGTGGCAGGTTAAAAGAAAAAGGCAGGATTTAATTCCCGCCTTTTCACTTATTTTTATTATTTATATAATACTACTATTTGCTGTAATTGTTTCCAGTATATGCTTCAAACACTTTCTTAACTATATTACCACCAATTTTACCTGCGTCTCTGGCAAGTAAGTCACCATTGTAACCTTGCTTTAAGTTAACTCCAACCTGGGAAGCTATTTCATATTTCATGTTTTCAAACTGAGACTTGCTTTTCTTAGCCATAATATCACCTCCTTACTAGATATTGTTTCAAAAAACTAACGATTTATAAGTAGAAAGATTTGGATATTATTATTACTTTTTCTGTAGACGAATTTTTCAAAGTTCAATTACCTTCACTTCTTGTTTTAATAAGATTTTCAATATTATTATTCCTGTTAAGAGGTGAAAAAATTCAAAAAATAGATTTTCATAAATTTGTACAAATACTTTATTTTGCGTATGCTAAAGGTAATTTCCATAAAAAGATTAATATAACTTGGCGTGCTAGCTTATAAGTCATATGCGTTATTAGGGCAATAACATGGGTTTCTTTAAGTCCGTGTTAAGATAACGCATATGGCCTGCCATGGAATGAAAGGTTAACTTAGTTCTCAATAACATTTTATCGTTTCCTCGTACATATATTTATTTTATGAGACTGCTACACAAAAACAAGAATAAACAAACAAGCTTATTAAGAGAGGGATTACTTTGAGGAGAATAAAGTTTTCTTTTGCATTAATTTTAATTGTTGCAATGTTTTTTTCCTGGAACCCTGTAATAGCAGATGATATTTACGAAGACCAGTTTTTTATAGAAACTTTCAGCAGCCCGGAGTATGTTAATCAAGTTCCTGTAATTAATGCCCAGGCGGCAGTTGTCATGGATATGGACTCAGGAAGAGTTTTGTTTGAGAAAAATGCTTATTCCAGGCGAGCTATGGCCAGTACAACTAAAATAATGACTGCCATTCTGGCAGTGGAAAACGGTAACTTAAATGATGAGGTTACCATAAGTAAGAGGGCAGCAAGTATCCGGGGTTCTACCATTGGACTCCAAGAGGGGGATAAATTGACTTTGAAGGAACTGCTCTATGGACTTATGCTGTCGTCAGGAAACGATGCCGCCATAGCAATTGCAGAGCACATAGGCTCATCAGTGGAAGAGTTTGCGAAAATGATGACAAAGAAGGCTTATCAAATCGGAGCAAGAAATACCTGTTTTATAAATCCTCATGGCCTTGATACTGACGGGCATTACACTACTGCTTATGATATGGCTCTAATTGCCAGGTATGCTTTAAATAATCCTATAATAAATGAAATAGTCAAAACTCAAAAAATACAATCATCCTTTGGAACGCTGTACAATACAAATGAGCTGTTAGGTGTTTATCCAGGTGCCGACGGAGTTAAGACAGGTTATACAGGAAAAGCGGGGAGATGCCTAGTTGCATCTGCAACGAGGAATGGCCACAGGTTGATTTCTGTAGTACTGGGAAGTCCAACCAGAGGAGCAAGAGCCCAGAGCAGCAAAGATATACTGGACTATGCTTTTAGTACATACAAATATTACACTATTCTGGAAGAAGGCACCTGTATAAAAAAGCTGCCTGTAAAAAGAGGCATTACAGAAATGGTTGAAGTAAAAACCATAGAGACTATTACTTTGCCTCTTAAGGAGGAAGAGTATAAATCATTACAGAAAAAGATTTATATGCCTGATGAACTGGATGCTCCTGTAATTGCAGGCACTGATGCAGGATTCATACAGTTTGTACTGAATGGCGAGGTCATTGTCCAATCAAATCTAAAAATATGCCAGGATGTAAGACGTAAGGTATTTACAGATTATCTGGGGGATGTAATCAAAGAATGGTGCAGGATAATGAGGTGGAAAGCACAATAGGCCTTAGGACACCTCATTTTAGGTTTATTACCTTGATTCAATGAAACAGATTATATATAATTTCTCCATAAAGGGCGTATTTTCTAATGAAAATGCGATTCACTTAAAAGAAATGGAGAACTAAAATGAAAACTCTACTGGTGGCACTGAACTCAAAATATATTCATTCATCCCTGGCAGTCTGGTATTTAAAAGCATATTGCAGTAATGAAGATGAACAGGCATACAACGGGGTGGAGATAGCTGAGTACACAATAAATGATAATATTGAGAGCATATTAGGTTCTATTTGCTTAAAGAAACCCGAAATAATATGTTTTTCATGCTATATATGGAATATAGAGTATGTTCTTAAACTTACAAGAAATATTAAAAAGCTTATGCCTGAATGTATCATTATTCTCGGCGGACCGGAAGTTTCTTACGATGCCGAAAAAATTATGGAAGCAGAACCTTCAGTTGATTTTATCATTTCAGGAGAGGGAGAAACAGCCCTAAAAAATCTATTACAGCATATCCGGCAGGGACAGGTATCACATTTTACGCATATAAAACAAATCAGGGGATTGACTTACAGAGAAAAAGGTGAAATAAAAAGCACCGAGCCCTGTACCCTTATTGAAAATTTAGATGAAATCCCTTCTCCATATACTGATGAATTTTTTATTTTACTCAAAAACAGGATAGTTTACTATGAGTCTTCAAGAGGATGTCCTTTTAATTGTTCCTATTGCCTTTCTTCTACCATAGCCGGTGTAAGGTATTTTTCTCTGGACAGGGTAAAAAAGGATATTTCCATACTCATTAGCCGTAATGTAAGGCAAGTCAAGTTTGTAGACAGGACTTTTAACGCAAATAAAAAGAGGGCCAAAGAAATATTTAAGTATATCATTGAAGAATCTGCTAAAACAAGGTCGGATATTAACTTCCATTTTGAAATGGGAGGAGACCTTTTTGATGAAGAAATGTTGGATATACTGAGTACAGCGCCTCCCGGACTTATACAATTCGAAATAGGTGTTCAGACTACCAATCAGGATGCATTAAAAGAAATAGACAGAATAACAGACTACGAAAAACTAAAAAACAATATTCAAAGATTAATAAGCAATGGAAATATTCACATCCACCTGGATTTGATAGCAGGCCTTCCCTATGAGGATTATGAATCATTTATTAAATCCTTTAATGATGTTTATAGTTTAAATCCCCATCATCTTCAGCTTGGTTTTCTGAAATTGCTGAAAGGTTCAAAAATAAGGAGACAGTCCGGACTGCATGGCTATATATTCAGGGATTATCCTCCTTATGAAGTTTTAAGCAACAAATATATTTCATATAATAGGATTCTGACTCTGAAAGCTGTAGAGGAATTAGTGGAAAGGTACTATAATTCAGGCAGATTTACCATTTCACTGAGATATATAACTAAAAAGATTTTTCACAAACCCTTTGACTTTTATTATAGTTTCAGCAAATATTATGAGACTTGTGGATACTATGAAAAATCCTTAGGAGCAAAGGAATTATACAGGGTACTTTATGAATTTATTGAGGCAGTAGCAGACCAAAGCAGCCTGAACCTAATTAAAGATCTGTTAAGACTGGATTTTCTGAAATGCGACAGTTCCGGAAGCCTTCCCGATATATTAAAAAGTGATACTCCCAAAGAATTTAAAGATGAATGTTTTCAATTTTTAAGAGAAGAAGATAACATAAAGAAATACCTTCCCGGCTTTAACGGCATGACAGCAAAAGACATGTACAAAAAAGTACATTTTCAAATATTTGATTATAATATCTTCTCATGGAAAGATGATATCCCAAAGGAGAAGGTTATTCCTGAAAAGACAGTGGTCCTGTTTGATTATACAAAAAAAGACAGGGTTACCGGGTGGTTTACCTTCACCAAGCTGGATACTTCGTATTTCCCGTCTTTAAGCTCACAAAATAAGCCCTGAAAGATAAATAAAAAGTAAAAATGATATTTTGTTAAAAATAATGAACACAAATAAATTAAAAATACAAATTGTAAACAAAATAAATATTGTAAAATATGGTAATATTATGTATAATATTTAAAAATATACAATATTTATGTTGTTTTTTGTTAATTATTTAATCCCTGAGTGAAGTAAGTTTTATTAGCTTAGGCAGTGGAGTGGGCAATGAGAATTAATTTATACAGTTCAAAAGGAAGTATGACCATTGAAGCTTCTATTATTATGCCTGTTATTATTTTATGTGTTATTGCATTATTGTTTATACCTGTCTATCTGTATAAACAGACTTCTCTCCACAGCATGACAAATAAAGCTGCTGAAAGGGCATATGTTGTATGGAGAAATGTTAACGGAGATATGGAGACAGGCAAAGTCCTGAAAGAAGAATTAAACAGTGACAGCCTTTATAGAAGAATGTATGATCCTTTCAAAGATATCCGGCTGGAAACTGTAAGAAGCTTTATAGAATCCAAACTGTCAAAAAAAGTTGTTTTTCCCGGGAATAAAGCCAATGAGGGTCCGGAAGCGGAAATTACTCTAAAAGATAATTTAATTTTAAAAAATTTGGATCTAACTGTCAAAGATACTGTGGGAATTTTTACAGAAAATTATCTTGGGCTTTTTGATCCAGGAAAAAACTATTCTTTTAATTCATCCTCAACTGCTTTTATTTATGATCCTGCGGAATTTATAAGAAATGTTGATTTTCTTGTAGAAATAAAGAAAGAGCTGGAAAAAGAATACCCGGAGCTTCAAGATACCAGCGGTAAATTAAAGGAAAGATTGAAGGACATCAGTAAATGGATTGAGAAAGCAGCTAATAAACAAGTTGATTAGAAAGGAAGATCGGCATTGGGGGGCAATAAAGGTCAAGTATCGGTATTCTTATGTATAATTTTTATGGCAGTATTTATTGTAGTAGGAGTTTTAGTGGATGCTTCAAGAATTATATCCGGCAAATCCCAGGTAGAGAGATCAGTTGCAAATGCAGCCCGCTCTCTTCTGGCAGATTATAGTACAAGTATAAAAGAGTATTACGGAATTTTTGCCATAGATAATAACAGGGAGAAAGATTTAACCAATGTAGCAAGAGATTATCTTGAAAAAAACCTGGCTATTGGGATTGAAGAACTGCAAAATATTAATTTTTATAACTTCAAGGTAGAGAATATATCTGTAACACCCCTATTCAGCCTGACAGGAGACCAGACGGTAAAAAATCAGATACTTGAATATATGAAATATAGTGCTCCTAAACAAGTGATAGAAAATTTGTGGCATAAGATCTTAATGGTAAAGGAAGCAGGCAAGGTTGCAGATACCTATAACAGGAAACTGAATGTGGAAAAGCTTTCCGCCCAGATAGGAGAGCTGCAGCAAAAACTTAAAGAAAAAATAAGCGGAACTATAGGAAACGGAATTTTTCAGGAATTCTTCATAAATAAATTTAATAAAGATGGAATTAGAAGTTCAGCCATTGAAAGCTATGCAGAAATAACTATCAGGCAAAGTACCCTCTATAGGGAATTGAATGCAGCATATGAACTTATGAGACAGATAGAGGGTAAGCTTCATGAAAATGACAGCAATGAAGAAGCAGGGGGGCTAAAAGAAAAACTGGATATGCTCCTGGGCAGGATTAAAATGATGGAGGATGAGCTGGATATTCTGAAGAATGAAAGAGATTCCATGGAAAAAAGACTTAAGGGTGAGCTGACCGGTAGATATCTGGAAATTAATAAAGAAGCAAGGCAGATAATAGAAGATATCAGAGAGGTTAAAGAAAAGATAGAGGCTGCTATAGCGGATTTTGAGAATTATATGGATAACAGTCCTGCTGATGCCCATTCTCCATATCATAGTGTTCTGGAATCCATCAAAGAAGATGTGGATTATATAAAAGATAATGTACTGAATGGTGAAACAACAGAAGAATTAATTAAGATTATTGAAAATAACATAACTTATCTTGAAAATGCCATGGAAAGACTTAACCGGGCATCCAGCCTGAACTGGCAGGAAATTGACCAGGATTCGGGAAAAGAGTGGATAATCAGTCTGCTTAAAGAAGGATTCGGAGATTATATCAATATTATTGAATATGACTATAAGAAAGCGGGAGAGCCTGTCACAGCACCGGATCCCAGAGAAGGAATGAAAAAGGAAACAGAAGAAATTCTAAAAAAAGACAGAGAGGATGAAGACATAAAGAATGTTAGAATGGAAGAGGCAGGAATTAATATTAGTGAGCTTCCCTCAAAGAATAAATATTATGACGAGGATTTACCGGCCTTTGAGGGCGGACTGGAAGATTTGCCCGGAGAAATAGACATTAACCAAAATGACAGCAGATTTGTCCATAATGTCTTCAATTACATGGGGAACATAGGTAATATTTGCGGGGATTTTGAAGAATTCAGGGATGATCTTTACATTAATGAATATATAATGAAGGTATTTAATAACCAGGTTTCGGTGCAGGGAAAAAATAAAGCGGAAGGCAGTTCCTCTGTAAATAAAAATAGGGACTCTTTTTTCAATAGTGAAGTGGAATATATACTTCATGGAGATTCCTCAGAAAAAATCAATAAAATGAAAACAAAAGCGCAAATACTGCTAATAAGATTTTCCATGAACACCCTGCACGCCTATTCCGACAGCAATAAGAGAGAGCTTGCAAAAGGTATTGCCGCAGCAGTATCGGGATGGTGGACTGCAGGGGCTGGTATACCAATAATATCAAACATGGTTTTGTGCGGCTGGGGCTTAGGGGAGGCCATAATTGATCTTGAAGATTTACTGGAAGGAAAAGCCGTTCCTTTCTATAAACTTAAAGGGGACTGGAAACTTGATCTGGGGCCCAATATCCGGCAAAACCCCAGTAGTAAAGGGAATAACCCAAGTCATGAAAGCGAAAGAGATATTTCAAGCCCTAAGAGTAACCCTGGACTGATGTTTGACTATAATGACTATCTGAGGATATTCCTGATGCTTGTGAATACAGAGAAAAAAATAGGCAGAATTGAAGATTTGATTGAATTAAACGGAAGGAAAGCCAATAGTGCTTTCAGAGCCACCAATTGCAGTACCTGGATAAAAGTAGAAGCAGAGGTTTCACTGAATTATCTTTTTTTAACCTCTGCGTTTATGCCGGGAAGTAAAAAAACCGGGGAAGGTAGGCATATCTTCAGGGTGGTATGGTATGAAGGATATTAGGAACAGTATGGGAGATGCCAGGTTTTACATGAAGGATACCAGAGGGTCTGTAACTTTAGAGGCCGCCATTGCACTTCCGGTTTTTATATGTGTAATTATATCCGTCACATTTCTGATAAGAGTGGTACATATTAATGAATCCATAAATTATGCCTTAAACGGGGCAGCTAATGAATTGGCAGCTTCCAGTTATCTATATCATGTAAGCAGAATTGAGGAACTTGAAAAATTACCTGAAGATGCCATTGAAAATATGGTAGATGGAATGGCGGAAGGAATCCTGGGAAGCACGGATGATCTTCCTGAAGAACTTAAAACCCTTGTAAAAAACATTATAAAAGGGAACTTCGAGGACCTGAAGACAGAAATCTGTATTCCCATTGTAAAATTATATTTCAAGAAGTATTTACCGGACTTCCCTTTGGGAAACCTGGATTTTTCCCATTCCAGTTTTTTTGAAGAAGATACCGGAGATATTGATATAATTGTAAGGTACAATGTTAATATCCCGCTTCCTGTGAAAATTCCCCAGATAATTTTTACTCAGAGGGCTTCTGTGAAAGCATGGCTTGGAGGCGATGAAAAGGAAAATAGCCCTGTGACAGGAGAAATCGATAATATTTGGTCTTTAAGCAATTTTGAAAGAGGAAGGAAAATAAGAGAGATTTTTGGAGCCAATCTTCCATATAATTTTCCAGTGCTATCAAAATTCGAAGGAGGAAAGGCCACAGTAATTAAAAGTATGGATTTAACTGCAGACACTTATAAAACCCCTGAAATGGTGATTAAGAAAATAAGTGAATATATGGATAATCTTGCACAATACAAAGGGCAGGAAATACCCTGGGGAAGCAGCAAGATACTTATCATGGAAAAAGACATAATAATTAGAGAACTGTTGCTGGTAATCCCTTCAAATGAAATATCTCAGGAAATAAAGGAAGCTCTTGATTTTTGCGTAATACAAGGAGTAAATAAAGATGTTATATTAAGAATTGAAAAGTATGGTTATAGTTATAGGTATGATAAGCCTTCTAAAGAAAGTGTATAAGTGATATACTTTACTATAGAGCAATAAATAAAAAATTGCCATAAATATAATGAATGGGAACGGGAGAGGTGATATCATGAGCCAAAAGAACCAATTTTCTATCCTGAAGCCTGAAGAAATCACTGAGAATACTTTCAAACTTATTGGAAAAGACTGGATGTTAATTACAGCTGGGACTTATGATAAATTCAACATGATGACAGCCAGCTGGGGCGGACTGGGAGTATTATGGAGCAAAAATGTTTGTTTTTGCTTTATAAGACCTCAAAGATATACATATGATTTTGTTGAAAAGTCCGACACCTTTACGCTTTCCTTTTTTGGAAATGAATATCGTGAAGCACTGAATATATGTGGAACAAAATCCGGAAGAGAAATAGATAAAGTACAGGCTACCGGTCTTACACCTTTTGAGGATTTGCCCGGAATGATTTCCTTCAGGGAAGCGTCACTTATTGTGGAATGTAAGAAGATTTATTATCAGGACATAAAACCAGAAAACTTTTTGCAGCCGGATATACAGGAATTTTACAAATTAAAGGATTATCACCGTATGTATATTGGTGAAATAATAAGATGCCTGAAGAGATAGCAGATATAAAAATAATAGTAATAAAGGAGGATGGGATGGTAAAATCTCATACTCCTTTATTATATGATGCGCATTTTATGTCCTGCTGTACATTTTATGGGTTATGTGCTACAGATTTGGATTTATATATTATACTGCTACTCCCTGTATCCACATCCAGGTTTTCCGAAAATACCCGGGAAAAATAAGATGATGACAAGGATTATTATGATAACCCAAAAGAAATCGAGTCCAAAGATACCACCAGATCCTCTTTCTTCAGACACACCATTCACCTCCCAAAAGATTTCCCAATTCTATAACTTTACTGAAAAAAGCTATTACATACTATTCGATAACGGGAAGTCTTGTTACTGAAAATTTTAGTTATTCCGGCATATGAACATGCTTACATGATGTATGAAGACAAGGGACACCTCCTCCTGAAATAGAAAACATTCTTATTTACAGGGGAATGTCCCCAATTTTGAGTTCCTGAATAACACATATACCCTAATCTGGCACAATAGGTTATAATATGAAGTGCAAGAAAAAATATAAAATAATGCAATAAGGTAATACCGGAAATTTTAACAAAGGTGGTCAAAATATAATCATGAAGGACGCGATAAGATTACTAAAGTATGCAAAAGCTTATTGGAAACACCTGGCTATTGCCATGGTAGCCCTGTTAGTAATGACAGGTATACAGCTATATGCCCCTATGATTGTCCGTAAAATGATAACCATGATAACTGAGGGAGATCCTGATTTAGGAAGAAAAGCTATAGAACTTGCTGTCAAACTCGGGTTGTTATATATTATTCTGGCTTTCTGTCAATTTTTAAGATCTTACCTTACTCATTATGCTGCCTGGCATTTTGTATCAGATATGAGAGTCAGAATATATAATCATATGCAGAAGTTATCATTACGTTTTTATCACGACAAGCAAACCGGCCAGTTAATGTCCAGGACATCCAATGACACCTCTACACTGGAGAGCCTGATAGCCCACTCAACACCGGATCTTATAGTAAACATACTAATACTGATAGGTGTCACTGTGATTCTGTTTTCTATCAATCCGGTTCTTGCTTTACTAAGCCTTATAACTGTACCCTTTCTTGCAATTGCTGCTTCTTATTTTGCAAAAAGAGTACTTCCGCAGTTTAAGAATTCCCAGCAGGCACTGGCAGAATTCAATGCTACTTTACATGACAACCTGCAGGGTATAAAGGAAATTCAGATATTCAATCAGCAGGAGAGGGAGAAGGAAAGAATACGCAGGAAATCTAATTCTCATGTAAAAACGCTGCTCAGGGTCTTGAAGCTTAGTGCCATATATCACCCATCCATTGAATTTTTCAGCAATATGGGAGTCGTCATTGTAATAGGTTTTGGAGGATATCTGGCTTCTGCGGGTAAAGTACCTCTAAAGGATATAGTAACCTTTATACTTTATCTGAATATGTTCTATCAGCCTATCAGTACTTTAGGAAGGTTGAATGAAGATATGCAAAATGCCCTTGCAGGTGCCAGCAGGATTTTTGAAGTGCTGGATACGGAATCTGATGTTAAAGAGGCTAAAAATCCTGTGGAATTAGGCAGGGTGAAGGGTAGAATAGTTTTTGAAAATGTAAGCTTCAGCTATATTGAGGGGAACAATGTATTAAATAATATCAACCTGGAAATAAACCCGGGAGAATTGGTTGCCCTGGTGGGACCTACAGGAGTTGGAAAGACCACCCTGATAAGCTTGATATGCCGTTTTTATGATCCTACCGAAGGCAGAATTACAATAGACGGTATAGATATGAAAGATGTCAGCCTGAAATCCCTGAGAGATAATACAAGCATTGTGCTGCAGGATGTATTTCTTTTCAACGGAACCATAGCTGAGAACATAGCCTACGGAGCTGAAAATGCAACCAGGGAGGAAATAATAAAAGCAGCTAAACTTGCCCATGCCCATGAATTCATTGATGAATTGGAGAATGGCTATGATACCATTATTGGAGAAAGAGGCATAAGATTATCGGGAGGGCAGAAACAGCGCATTTCAATAGCAAGAGCAATACTAAGAAACACCCCGGTCCTTATTCTGGATGAAGCTACTGCATCTGTAGATACACAAACAGAAAAACTGATTCATGATGCAATTGACAGAGTAACCAAAAACAGAACTACCATAGTAATTGCACACAGGCTATCATCCATACAGAAAGCAGATAAAATAGTTGTGCTCAATGAAGGAGGGATTGAGGAAATAGGAACTCATTTTGAACTTCTGCAGAATAATGGACTTTACAGCAAGCTATATAATATCCAGTTCAAGGGAAGAGAGGTTTGTTAAATAATATACAATATTTTCCCTATTATTCACAAGTAATTGATTAGAGTGAGGATGGCAATAGTTACAGGCTGATGAATTAAATATATAAGTAAAGTGTTTCTTCCCAAAAAGCTGACAGCTCTTACCACCACATTATTATTCGGGTTAAAGGGCAGCAGGCTCTTTTTACTCGAATAGAATACTTTCCCAAAAACTACTCCGTAAATAAAAAGCCCTGACCAGGGGAAAAGAGGATAGTAGTCAGAGGAAGTAAAACTGATACTTGTCAGGCCAAAAGGGAATAAATAATTGTAGGGAACAACCACTTTCTGGGCATAATAACCAAGAATAATTGCCATAGTACATATAATAACCAGAAGGTAATTATTCACAGGCCTTATAAGAGGATATAGGAGCATACATATTCCCAAAAAATGCAGTATGCCGAACTTAATACCGAATTCAGCACCGTATAAATGGGTTGCAACAGTTATTACAAGTGCTATAGCCAGTACCCTCAGGCCTCTTTTTATATTGCTCCTGCTGAGACTTGAGCTTATGCCTGAGATAAATATAAAAAGTATGGCTGAAATTTTACCAATATAATAATTTATACCGGAAGTATAGCTGACAGGATAGTTAAACATTTCGTTCATATCAAAAATGAAATGGAAGTATATCATAAGCAGCAAAGCTATTCCTCTGAAGAAATCCAGCTCCCATATACGTCCGGCTGGGGTACGGCATGGCTGTTCATGGTTATTTACAGACATAAACTGACCTCCTGGTATTGCTTTATAGACATATTTTATACATATTATGTCTCATTGGCAATAGAAGAGTGATAAAGGAGGCAGATGTATGAAACTATGAATGATACATGAAAACAATAATTGAATAAAGAATAAATGAATAAAATAAGAAACAGGTGATAAAGGTTCTATACAATGAAATCTGGCAGGAAAGATAAAGTGAAAGATGAAATGAATAAATTAAAAGATAGGTTGAAAGATGAAATTCTTAAATTTTTGCCATTTCAAGTATGCTCTGTCATTAACAAGCTGGAAGATGCTGGTTATGAAGCCTATCTTGTAGGCGGCTGCACCAGGGATATGATAATGGGCAAAGAACCAAAGGACTGGGATGTTACTACAATTGCAAAACCTGATGAGATAAAGAAGTTGTTTGACAAAACTATTGATACTGGTATTAAGCACGGTACAGTGACTGTTTTGTGGGGAGATACAAAAGTAGAAGTGACAACATACAGGGTAGATGGTGTATATAGCGACAACCGGCGCCCTGCCAGCGTAGGATTTATATCTTCATTGACAGAAGATTTAAGCCGCAGGGATTTCACAATGAATGCAGTGGCGTACAGCCCCCGGAGGGGAATTGTGGATCCTTTTAACGGGGTTCGTGACATTAAAGGAAAAATAATTAAAACAGTAGGGGATCCGGACCAAAGATTCAATGAAGATGCCCTGCGGATGCTGAGAGCAGTGCGGTTCTCAGCTGAGCTGGATTTCAAGGTGGAAGATAATGTGCTGGATTCAATAAGAAAAAACTCTCATCTTATTGAGAAAGTCAGCAGTGAAAGAGTAAGGGAGGAACTTACAAGAATACTTGTGTCAGAACATCCAATACGCTTTATTTTGCTTCGGGACACACACCTTTTACAACATATACTTCCAGAATTTGAAATATGCTTCTACACCATTCAGAACAATCCTTACCATATTTATAATGTGGCAGTACACAGCCTTCATGCCATAGAGAACATTCCTCCTGAAAGTATGCTTAGATGGGTTATGCTTCTACATGATATAGGAAAACCCCTCTCAAAATCGGTGGATGAAAATGGAGTGGACCATTTTTACGGACATTCTGAAAAGAGTCTCCATCTGGCAATGAATATTTTTAACAGATTAAAGTTTCCGAGTGCTTTCATTAAAAGAGCGGGCAAGCTTATAAAGGAGCATGACAGGGTTATAGAAACAACATGTAAAGCTGTCAGAAGAGCAATATCATCTTTAGGTGATGATATTTTTCTGGATCTGCTTAAAGTCAAGGAAGCCGACATTAAGGCTCAAAATCCTGAATTTATGGCAGATAGGCTTACGAAAATTGAAAATATAAAATCTTTATACCGCCAGATCAAAGAGAGGGCAGATTGCTTAAGCATGAAGGATATGGCTATTAATGGAGATTATTTGATAAATCTTGGTATTACAGAAGGCAGAGAAATAGGCAGGATACTAAATGAGCTGTTTGAAATGGTTATAGATAATCCTGAATTAAACCATGTGGATAAACTTAAGGAAATAGTCTTACAGAAATATTTCAAGTAATAGAGTGAATGGAGAAATGTGAGGTAATGCTGCAAAAATCAATAATGATACAATGGAAAATAATATAAAAAAAGTTGTATAATTATGGAACAATTAATATAATATTACGTCATAACATTTGATTAATTATTTATCATGTTATAGACAAATTGAAATGATTTTTTGTGGAGGGGTATTATGAGAATTAAAAGGACTATTTCATTAATTATTCTAATTTCACTTGTATGTACATTTATTTTCAGTAGTTTGGCGCAGGCAGAAGAAGTTATCGTAAGCGATCTTTCTCAAGAAAAGATAAACTTAATGAAAGCTGCAGGAGAATTAATTCCACCCTATGAAGAAATTGATGAAAGCAGTGTAAAAGTAAGCAAGGAAGAAGCCATATCTATTGTAAAATCAGTATTTGGAGAACAAGAAGAAATTGAAATATATAGCATACGCCTTGAGAATCTGGGACAAAAAATGCAAATATACGGTAGCAGCAGGCAATGGTATATTGATTTCCGGCTTAAGAACAAAACAGGAAAAAGTGGCAGTGCAAGCGTTGATGCTGATACAGGAGAAATAGTAAGTTTTAACGTATGGGAGAATAATTACGGACAAAAGAATTATATTGCAAAATTAACCCGTGAGGAAGCTAAAATAAAGGCAGAAGAGTACCTGAAAAATGTTTTCAGTATAGACCCTGAAAACTTAAAGCTTAATGAGGAATACACAAATGATTATTATTACCGTAACGGAATAAAAGAACCTGTTCTGTATAATTTTTGGTACAATGAAAAAATAAATGGAATAGTCATTAATAATTCCAATGTATCCGTCTCCGTTGACGGGACCGATGGTTCTTTAAGGAACTTCTACAGATATAAAGCCAATTTTGATACTTCAAAACTGCCTTCCTCAGAGGGCGTTTTAGATCCTGAAGAGATAATTAAAAAATATATTGATTTAGTAAATATGGATCTCCAGTACATTACGATTTATGAAGACAAACCTTACTATGGAGGTTATGCCCCTCAAGGCAGAACTGTACTTGTCTATGTCCCTGTGGATTATTACAACATGGTTGATGCATTTACCGGAAAAATGATAAATTACGATGGAACTGAATATACCCCTACTTATTTTGATTCTAATCTGACACAATTAGATCCTGATGCGGTGCTGGAAGAAGGAAAGCCTATTACGTCTGAAGAGGCTGCAGCCAAAGCCAAAAAATTTAAGGAAGTTGTAGAAGAACTGCTGGGCATTGAGTTCCAGGATAGTAGCATGTATTATTACTATAATCCTGGATACAGCGATTATGGAGATGTATGGAACGGCAACTGGAATTATAACGATGGAAACCTTAACGTTTATTTAAACATATCTATAAATTGCAAAACAGGACGGGTCAATACCTTAAGTATAGACAAATATTACTACAATTATGAATATGATATGAAAATGAAAGAAGGAGAACAACTTGAAATTGTTGAGAATGTAAATTGGGAGCAGGGAAAGGAAAAGGCAATTGAAGTATTCCAAAAATTACTTCCTGAGCAGTATGGTTTCTATGCCGATCAGAATTTAATAAAGCCTGAAATAAAAGATGAATATTTGAAGACTATGCAGTATTATAATTACAGTTTTATAAGATTAGTGAACGGAGTTAAATATAGAGATAACTCAATGTATATAAGTATTAACAGGGAAACCGGGGAATTGAACAATATTTATTTCAACTGGCAGGATAAAGATTTCCCAACTGCAGAGGATGCTATTTCCCGGGAAAAGGCATTAGAAATATTCACTAATGGCCTTGAAGCGCAACTCTCATATTTTATTCCTGAATCCTATGAATTATATAAAGCGATGGAGGAAGGAAAGGAAGTAGAGATGCCGGCTCCAAGACTCGCATATTTTATAAGGAACAAAGGCAGAAATTATCTGGACATGATTATAGACCCAAAAACAGGTAATTTGATGAACTGGAGCGGTAAAGTATATGAACCTCTGGAAGATATATCCCAAATACCTGACCATCCTGCCAAGAGAAGTGTAGAACTGCTTCTGGCTCAAGGGATTATTAAAGAATTGAAGCCTTTTGACTCAGAGATTACAAGAGGTGAAGTAATTAAATACTTGTCCTTTATTAGAGGTATGAACTATATTGAAATTACTGAGGATACAAAGGCTCCCTTCGAAGATATTGAATTAAATAGTGAATATTACCCCTACATTGAAAATGCTTTAAGATATGGTATTATTGAAGAAACCGGAGGCAGCTTCAATGCTGATGAGAAAATAACAAAAGATGAGTTTGTAAGGATGCTTGTAAATATGCTTGGTTATTCTGAACTGGCAAAGCACAGTGAGGTATTTAACAAGCAGGGGCTGGAGGATATAAGTGATGATATGGTTGGCAGCATAGCCATATGCACAGCTTTTGGAATACTGCCCGCTGCATCCCTAGAAGATTATGACGGCTCATCAACTGTAACTTTTGCCGAAGCAGCCCAATCCCTGTATAATGTCTTATACTATGTAAGATAGAAGCGGAGGGACGGTTCTTCTGCTTCTTGCTTCAGGGAGGTAGAAGCGGAGGGACGGTTCTTGTGCTTCCTCTTGCTTCAGGTAGTGGGAAAAACAAAAGGGAAGCAAGCAGGGTTTTCTCCCCCTGTTTAGCTGATAAAAACAAAAGGGGACATACCTCAACGCAAAAGGAATCTATCTTGCCCGAGAGAGGTGTGTCCCCTTACCAATCAAAAGGAGACCGTTTCAAGTTTTGTGTAAACTCAAAAATCTGAAATAAGATTTTGTTATAGTTACTTAAGGGCAGCGCCGATTTTCATGGTTTCTGCCCTTATCTTCATTATACAGTGAATATTGGGCA
>DULL01000084.1 GCA_012840395.1 Clostridiaceae bacterium
ATTTAATTTTTGGTATAATAGTCACAGGCCTCGGCCTCCTTTTTGGAGTAATAGAGTTTTGTGGTGAAACTATTATACCCCAAGGAGTCCGGGGCTTTCAATTTTCATTTAACTTAACAGAACGTATCATTTAAAGGGGGGCTTGAATGAAGATAAGAAAAATTACAGCAATTATCAAGTATGTGATAATACTATTTCTTATTGCTGCATCTTTTATAGGATGTTCGAAAGGATTTGAAGAAAAAGGTGATGCAAGCAATAAGGATAAGACTCAGCAAGAATCAAATAGCCCTGAAAAATAGAGGGACCAAAAGGGTATCTTGTTGTGTACTGCTGTAATGACGAAGATATGGATGAACTTGTTGCCAAGGAATTTCAGGAAAGAACAGGAATTATAGTTGATATAGTCCGCGGAGGGGGAGGAGAGATTTTACAAAGAATAAAGGCTGAAGCAATCAATCCCCAGGCTGACGTAGTGAACGGTCCTGGAAGCGATTCCTATGGTCCCTATAAAGAATATCTCCAGCCCTATGTTCCAAAAGATAAAGACTTTATTGTCGGCGGAGATCCGGAAGGTTATTGGTATGGCGGCGAAGCTAACCCTATAATGTTTATATTCAATACAAATTTGTTAAATGAAAAAGATTATCCAGTAGCCTGGAGAGATCTTTTAGACCCAAAATACAAAGGAAGAATAGCTTTTGCAGATCCTGAAAAGGCCAGTTCAGGATATGCACAGCTATGTACAATGGTTCAAATATTTGGCAAGGAAAATGGTAAAGGATGGGATTATGCCAGAGAGTTCCTAAATAATCTTGATGTAAAAATCTTAAGCAGTTCATCAGAAGTCCCAAAAAGAGTAGCAAATGGAGAATTTGCCGTTGGAGTTACCATAGAGAGTTTTGCTTTTGAATATTTGAATTCGGGTGCTCCTATTCAGGTATCTTACCCGAGTGATGGAACATATCTGATAACGGGTGGACCGGCTATTGTTAAGGGATGTAAAAATCCAGAAAATGCAGAAGCATTCGTGAATTTTATATTAAGCAAAGAATGGCAGACGGTAAAGGTGAATAAGTGGGCTAGAAGATCTTCCCGCATCGATGTACAGGCTCCAAAAGGGCTTCCTGAAATAAGTGAGTTGGTGGCAATTGATTATGATAGCGATTGGGCATCAAATAATAGAGAAGAAATACTTTTTAAATGGAAAGAAATGTTTTTGAGTAATGACTGATGATAGCAATTATCAAATATCATTATTTTGAACTATACACAACATAATAAATAAGGAGACTGAAAATGAAGATTTTTGATTTACACACACATTCTACCTACTCAGATGGACCTACAGGTGTGGACTACATTGTAAAGAAGGCAAAGGAGAAGGGGTACAAGGCAGGGATTTCGGACCATTTATTCAGCAACGGCTTAAATACACTGGCGGATATAGAAAGGTATCTTAACGATTTGAGAGAATACGATGTATATATCGGTGGAGAGGCAAATATCGGGGAAGAATTCATAATGCCGGATAAAGTCAGAAATAAATTTGATTATCTTATAGCTTCTGTACATTCTGTTCCTGATGGTTACGGAGGAAGAATACCGCTCAGCAGATATTTCAGCTACCGGGGAGGATTCCGTGACAGATGGGAAAACCAGTATGACCATAGTGATCCAATGAAATATCTTTATTGGGCGCTTAACGATGTAGAAAACTTTTTTAGGGAACATAAGCCGGATATATATGGACATCCCACTGTATTACCATTCTATGAAGATATGTTAAATGATTCTCAGGAAATAATTGACTGGGAGAAATCAATTGTATCTTTATGCCGAAAATATAATGTTGCCCTTGAGTTATCCGGACTATGGCGTGCTCCCAATGAACGTGTAGTACAGCTGGCAATTCAGGAAGGGGTAAAAATATCCCTTGGATCTGATTGCCATAGAGTTGACGGTGTATGTGATCTGGACTATCCACTTATGATTGTAGATAAGCTAGAAATCACAGAAGATATGATGTTTATACCTCAATACAGGGGTATGAGGGGAGAGTAATTCAGGATTTGTACCATATAGATAAGTACGGAAGGCTGTTTCTGAAAATATTACTTTGCTTTATTTGCATAGCCCTGGTGCCAATTATTATTCTGGGCAGCTTTATCATGTTCTTTTCAAATACTGTTACAATAAGAAATGTACAAACACAAGTATTAAGTAATGTTGAAGCAGCAAGGGCCAGTCTTGAAAATACTATAAAAGAATATGCAGAAAGCCTGGAACTGTTTTGCATCGATCAGGAGGTTATTTTATCACTCAAGTATGGTGATAATAATCCTGAGTTCAGAAGAAGTATTTATCAAAAAATATCATTGGTAATGGCAGGGCGTTTTGATAAATCAATAATGTATGTGTTCAATAAAGATAATACTTTTTCTATTGCCACTAATAATATGCCCGTAGATTATGATCCTGTTTTATTTGAAAAATGGGGAGTATTCCGGCTTTTAAAGAATAATCCGTCAAGAGTGGTTTTGTTTCCCAACAGGTATACCAGCCCGGCTGATATACCCGTTTCACTTACCCTGGCAAGAGAAATACGGGATTCAGACAATGAAATTGTCGGATATGCTTTGATAGACCTGTCTGAAGAAGCCATAAAAGATGCTGTTTGTTTGAATAATAACTTTTTGCCTATCGGATATACGATATTTACAAAAAACTGTTATATTATATATGATGATTATTTCAGGGTTTTTGACGGAAATGTTTTTAACCTGGAATTCAGAGAATTGCTCCTGAAGCAGACTGTAACTCAAATAAAATATAATTATCAGGGACAGGAGCTAATTATTGCCGGTCAGAATAGCGGAGAAACAAACTTTATCCTAATTGGTACGACACCTGTTAATATGGCTATAAAGGGAAACAGGTATATTCAGATTATAACTATTATATTGTCACTTTTTTCGAGTTTACTCTGCATACTGGCTTCATATATTATCACGAGGAGTATTTCAAGACCTATAAATGATTTACTTGTAGTAATGAAACACGTTGAACAGGGAGATATGACTGTTCGTTCTAATATAAAACGAAATGATGAAATTGGTGCATTAAGCGATCAGTTAAACTATATGATAATGAAGGTTGATGAACTTTTTAAAAGAAACATTGAAAAGCAGGATTTATTGCACAAGGCAGAATTAAGTAATCTACAGGCTCAGATTAAACCTCATTTCCTGTATAACATGCTGGATTTGATTAAATGGCTTTCAAAATTCAAAAAGAACGATGAGATAGACAGTGTCATAATTAAGCTGGGCAATATATTAAGAAGCAATGTACATGCAGGGGAAGAAATGGTAACTGTTAAGGAGAGCATAGACCTGATTGAGGATTATCTTTCACTGCAAAAAATGAGATATTCGGATAAGCTGTCTGTAAGTATTTATGTTGATCCTTCAACAAACCTTTACAAAATACCGAAACTTATAATTCAACCTATAATTGAAAATGCAGTTATTCATGGAATAGAGCCAAAAATAAAGCCAGGATATATCAATATTTCAGTTAACAAACGGAGCGAAAAGCTGGAAATCCGGGTTGAAGATAATGGTATTGGTATGGATGCCGAGGTTTTTAAATTATCTGATGTTCCTAAAGAAAAAACTTCCAGGTTGGGCACAGGTTTGTGGAATGTCTATAGACGGCTTAAACTTCACTATGGAGAGCAGGGCGAGATGCAAATTTTCTCAAATAAAGACATAGGTACTACTGTGGTTATACGAATTCCTGTCATAATGGAGGGGCATAACGCTAATGCTTAAAGTAATTGTTGTTGAAGATGCATACTTACTCAGAAAGGGGCTAATATTTACCATTGACTGGGAAAGTATGGGTTGTCAGGTTATTGGTGATGTGTCAAACGGAATAGATGGAGTGGATATAATACTGCGGTTGAAACCTCATATTGTTATAACGGACATTCGACTGCCTGGTATGAACGGCCTTGAAATGATGAAGGTTGTCAAGGATAAATCCGATGCAAAATTTATAATAATCTCTGGTTATAGTGAGTTTGAATATGCTCAGCAGGCTGTGAAACTTGGAGCCATTGATTACCTGATCAAACCGGTGGATGACCGTTTACTTATGGATGCCCTGCAGCGGGCTTGTGAAGCTGTCAGGAGGGACAACCTTGTAAATAAGTTACAGACACAGTTTTCAAATATAGAAGATAGCAAATTAATGCTATTTAAGGAGTATATGGCCATAGAACCCAGTACAAAAAGCGAATATGTAAATAAGACAATCAAATACATTATTGAGAACTATTCAAAGGATATACGGGTGAAAGATATAGCCGACAGCATGCAATTGAGTGAGAGCCATCTGAGCAGAATATTCAAAGAAGAAACATCTTATACTATTGTTGATTACATCACCTATTACCGCATTAAGAAGGCATGCAGTTTACTCATGGATCAATCCTCCAAAGTGTATGAAGTATCAGAAAAGGTAGGTTATAAGGATCAGAGATACTTCAGCGTTATATTTAAGCAGATGGTAGGTATAACCCCGACTGAATTCAAAGAGGGCAAAGCAGCAAATATTTCTTAAACGAATGAAAACTGATCAGGATTGTAATTTTCATTCTTCCTTTCCACAAATATGGTCTTAATAAGAGATACTATTTTTCAAGTTAATACATAGGAAAAATAATCAAAAGGCCAATACTTATGAAACCATTAAACAAATCTACGAGTTATTGTATAGTTCCTTTGCCAATAACGAATTTAACATTTTTAATGCCAGGAGACTGTTTGATAATGAGGAAATGGAAGCCGAGGCAGAAAAATCAAAAGCAGATGGCAGGTACATATTGATTGAGTTTAATTCAAAAGAACAAATGTTCTGAAAAATATTGTAAATTATTATCCATTAGAATATAATAGTAATAAATAATCAGGTTTGAGATAGGTGGTTTGTTTTGAAGGTTCCTTTCTGTAAATTCCCACACATAAGGATGGCGACGTTATAGTTGCTGAAGGAATTTATAGTGGAAGGAGGTGGTTGGTATGAAAGATGTTTTTTACACATACATCGGTATTGCTTTTGTATGGTGTGTGAAATATATATTCATACCATTAGGAGTAGCTGTTTCAGCAAAGATTATCACAGATAGGTTACTTCAACCACAGCCTGAAAAACAAAGAAAAAAACGGTCTGATAAAAACCGTTTTAATTAATAAACCAACTATCATAATCTGACAGCAACAAGCGTCGCCATCCTTACTTATATTATAGCACAATAGTTTTAGATGTAAACTAAAATTTTGAAAAGCATGCCGCTTTGCATAGATATATATGGATGATTTGTGATGATAAGGTATTGACTTAATGATATAATATAATTTCAAAAATGTTAGATAAAAATTGACTTATAGGAGTGAGGGCATGGCAATAATTGTCAGACACAAAAAGAGTAGTAAAGTATATGTACTAATTGGAACAGGTTACGGAGCATACAAAGCAACTACACCAAGTTTTCTGGGTGGTAATCTGTTTCCCCATGAAGAGGAAGGGGAAATACCTATTGCTGCTGTTACTGATGAAAAAGGAGAAATACGATGGATCTATACAAATGAGTTAGAAGTAATCGAAATAGATGGGATAGAAATCGGTAAAGTTTTGGAAAGGTATAAAAAAACAGAAAAGAATAATTTAACCAAAAAGCTTGCAAAAGAGATATGTCCTGCCTGTTTTGCTGAAATATCAGCGGAAGATGTCAAGTGTCCTTCATGTGGTTTAGTATTTCAAGTGGAAGAATGATATTCTCAGGTCATTATGACAAGGAGACTGATGAGTACGGAGAAGGCACTCTTTTCATCAAGTTTTTTGTTAGATATCAAATTATAATATATTGCTTCATCTTCGCTAAAAACTTAAACTGGAGATAAAAATGTAAAAATTAAAGAAAATCAATATTTTTATGATTAAGGAGATTAAATGATTTCGATTTATGATTGGTTCAGGTATGAAATTCCATATAGGGAACGCTATCGTCTAATTAAAGAATCTGGATTCAATGGGGTTATCCTTTATTGGGGTAATGAGTTTGGCAATAATGATTATATACATAATCCTGAACTAGCACGTCGTGAAGGATTGTTTGTCGAGAATGTTCATACGTCTTGATTTATTATCAAGATATGGAAAAAAATTAATGGCATTACACCTTAACGATAATGATGGAAAGGGCGACCAGCACCTTATGCCGTTTGACGGTAACATTAACTGGGATACTGTAATGAAAAAGATTACTGATATTCAGTATAAGGGAGCAACTACACTTGAAATTATGAATATGGGATATGAGTATATAAAGGAACCGAGAGAGTATCTTGCAATTGTCTTTGAGAGAGCAAAGAAGCTAAGAGATTTAAGATAATTTATGCACCTGAATCCTTAATCAAGTGTAAAAATTGCCGTGTTATATAGTGAAAATTATAGAAAAAAGACTTTACTTTGTATTTGTTTAGAAATAAAATAAAATAATTAAAACAGGAAAACATTTTATATACATAAATAATAATTCAATTATTTTTCAAAAATCTTTGAGATAAGGTGTCAACACATCAATAACAATATATAGATAACAAGGGCATTGCAAATATATTGTACTAGGCGAATTAAAATATTTCGGAGATTAAGAGAGATATGTTGGAAATGAATAGGCAAAGACTGAATGTTCACATTTTAGTATCAATAGTTTTTTCATTGGTTTATACTGTTTATTTTTATGTAGTGTTAAAACTTATCACAGAACAAGATATGTTGGTTAGTAATAATGATATTACAATTAATAATATTGGTATAAAATTTATTGGGGATTTTTTCGCAACGTTATTTGTACCACTAATTTTGACAGTGATTTATAGAAAAAAGTCAGCGGATTTCAAGCTTCGGTTTATGCATATATATATTCAATATATTTTATTGGCGATAATGATTGTTCTTTTCTTTCTACACGGCGATTTCACTATAAGAGGATATTATAAATTTTTCTTTTATCTGGTGATGGTTAGTTTTTCAGAGGAATTTATATTTCGTGGATACATATATAATGAGTTGCAAAGACATAACAAGTTGTTAGCGGTTATCGTAAGTGGTTTCTTCTGGGGCATTCTACATGCAATATTGCCGGGTTTAGTGGCAGGAGAAGGTTTAAAACTAATCATTGTTAGAATGCTTAGTTATGCATGTGGAGGAATTGCTGCAGAATACTACTTTATATATCTTCTTGAGAAATCTAAATCATTATTTATACCTATATTTGTTCATGCAATATTAGATTATACAGTAGGAGTTATAGGAATTCTTACTGCAATAGGTACATGGGCATATTTATTTGTATTAGATAGAAAAAATCATAATACGTTGAAGCCTTACAAATCATAGAAAGCGGTAACCGCCGTATTATGATGAAATCAAAAAAGCTGAAGGAAAGATTCACAATAATGTTATTTTTGCTGTAAGACTATGTATAATTGTAATGGGGCATTATAGTACTTAATTGATATTAAATATAGTTTTAAGTTTTTTGAGGTGGTTTTATGTTTATGAAAAAAGATATCAATAAGAAAGATGATGCAAATCAAATTGAACTTGTAGTTCTCAAAACAGTGGATAATAATGTAGAACTGGCTATGTTAAAAGGTGTATTAGATGATAGCGGTATTCCTTACATCCTTAAAGACCGTGGAGCAGGCGGACATATGAGAATAGTCAGTGGTGATTCTGCACCTTTTTCCACTGATATACTGGTAGATAAGTCTATTTATGAGAAAGCAAAAAAAATTATTGAACAAATTACTTTTGAATAATTTCTTTAAAAATATGAGAGGCTTATTAGCTGAAGCTATACATAAACAAGTATAGTAAATAGTATGAGGAATATGGTGTTGCAGCTTACAAGATAAGAATATAGACACCAGTATAACAGTTTATACTTTTTTTAACAATTATTATTGACATGTATTAATATATTTTGTAAACTAATTTTAGTAGATTTCATAACAGCCTCCCTTGGTTCAGATATTGAATCTCGGAGGTGTTTTTTTATTTTATGTCATTTTGCTAAATGATATTATAGGATAATAGATTATAATATTTTTAAATCAATATATATATTTTCAGGTTGAGTCCTTAAACTTTAAAATATTGAAAGGCGAGTTTCTATGAGTCATCCTTGGGAAGAGATAGATTTAAATACTTATGAGGCCCATATGGCATCAGCAGAAGTATACCAACTGCAGACACTAAATAAAATAACCAGGCAACAATTAATTGAATACAAACCATCTACAGTTGCTATACTTGGAGTTGCCGGAGGGAATGGTCTTGAGAATATAGACAAAGAAATAACAAAAAGGGTTTATTGTATTGATGTCAATAAAAAATATCTTGATGCCTGCAGAATTAGATATCCTAACCTGCTGGAGATTCTAGAATTTATACATTGCGATTTAAGCCGTAATGATGCAATTTTACCTTTATCGGATATCCACATATGTAATTTAATTATTGAATACTTAGGTGAGGAATCATTTGGAAGGCTTATATATAATAGTAAGAACAACGTGAATATAATAACCTGTGTGATACAAAAAAATTGTGGAGTTAACTTTGTAAGTCCTTCGGATCACTCATCAGAATTCGAGCCGATTATGGCAATCCATAATGATATTGACGAAAAGAAACTTGTAAAAATACTTGAGAGTATCGATTTTAGTTTTATTAAAAATGAACTATATAAACTTCCAAACGGAAAATACTTTTTGAGGTTAGACTTTAAACGAAAATAGCTTATTTATTTTCCATTGCTGAATATTAATTTGATTGATAAAATGTTTAATATTAAACTATAAATTTTTAGAAAATTTGATTGATTTCAAAAGGTTCTTGAAAAAACTTATTTACTAATAAGAACGTATGATGCCAAAAATATGTTCAGTGGACGGTCAATTGAAAAGTTTATTTCCACTTTGCAAAAGTAAATTCCACAGAATGTATAATGGTAGAACAAAACTACGTATAAGCTGATTTTGATTGGTTTATTTTATGAATATTTTTAGTGCTTTTTA
>DULL01000085.1 GCA_012840395.1 Clostridiaceae bacterium
CCATTTTGAATATTGGCAAAAGGACTTGGGCTTCCCAGTTCCTTAAGTCAGTGAGGGATGCTTAAAGTAGCAGGTAAACAGGAGATTACTTTTATTTTTAAAACCCATAGTATCTTGACGCTATCAAAAGGAAAAACAAAATTGACAGCTTGTAGCTTCTATGTTAAAATAATACGGTGACGCTCGGAGAAGGTCTGTAAATGCGGGTAATAAGCCTGCTACCTTTAGTCGGCGATTCTGTTAACAGGGAGGTACATCTATGTACGCAATTATTGAGACTGGTGGAAAGCAGTATAAGGTCCATGAAGGCGATGTAGTTTTTGTAGAGAAACTTGCAGTTGAGGAAGGTTCAAATTATACTTTTGATAAGGTTTTAGCTGTATCAAAAGAAGGAGAAGTAAACTTCGGAAAACCATTTGTAAGCAACGCAAGTGTTGACGCCAAGGTTCTTGCACATGGAAAAGGCGAGAAGATTATTGTTTACAAGTATAAGCCCAAAAAGAACTACAGAAGAAAAACAGGACACAGACAGCTTTACACAAAAGTGCAAATAGAGAAAATTAACGCATAATTTACCTTAAATGCCTTCTTTAATTGTGAAGTTTATTTAACTTAATAATCAAGGAAGCAGCTAATAATTATTTAGGGAAGTAAATAATTAATAAGCAATATCTGATAAAAATGATAAAAATATGTTTGAAGCGTGATAAAGAAGGTTTTATAAGAGAGTTTAGCATAAAAGGCCATGCAGGATATGCGGAACACGGAAAGGATATTGTATGTGCCGGGGTTTCAGCAATAGCGTATACTACATTGGCTGCTCTTAAAGAGATTGCAGGCATTTGCAATTATACCGAGAAAAAAGGAAGTATAGAGTGTAGTATACCAAAAGATATAAGCCAGGATGCTAAAATCAAAGGAAAGATTATTCTTGATACTATGGCAATAGGCTTTAAACAGATTGAACGGGAATATAAAGATTATGTTTTGGTTTTTGATAAGGAGGTGTAACCTATGATTAGAATGAATTTACAGCAATTTGCCAGCAAAAAGGGTGTTGGAAGCACAAAAAACGGACGTGACAGTGAAGCCAAACGACTGGGTGTTAAAAGAGGAGACGGACAGTTTGTTCTTGCAGGAAATATAATCGTAAGACAGAGAGGTACTAAGATTCACCCGGGGAAAAACGTAGGTAAAGGTAAAGATGATACTCTATATGCACTGGTTGACGGTAGAGTAAAGTTTGGAAGATTGGGTAAGGATAAAAAACAGGTAAGCATAGTTTCTTTATAAAATGAAAAAATAAATCCCAGTAGCGGCTGGGATTTATTTTTTAGGCAATATATTACCGGAGGAGTTTTATGTTTATCGACAGGGCTAGAATTTTTGTAAAAGGTGGAGACGGAGGAAATGGAATTGTTGCTTTCCGCAGGGAAAAATACATAGCAGCCGGCGGACCTAATGGCGGAGACGGAGGCAAAGGTGGAGATGTGGTTTTCACGGTTGACCCTGGATTAAATACTCTTGTAGACTTCAGATACAAAAAGCATTTTTATGCTGAATCCGGTGAAAATGGCGGGACTTTTAATAAAACCGGAAGAAGTGGAAAAGACCTTGTGGTTCGGGTTCCACCCGGAACTTTGGTTAAAGATGAAAAAACCGGCCAGATTATTGCTGATTTAACAGAAGAGGGGCAAACAGCTATTATCGCCAGGGGTGGAAAAGGGGGCAAAGGAAATCAACATTTTGCCACATCCACAAGACAAGTTCCCAACTTTGCTAAAAGCGGAGATCCGGGAGAAGAACGCTGGGTTATTCTTGAATTGAAATTACTGGCCGATGTAGGCCTTGTTGGATTCCCAAATGCGGGTAAGTCAACGATACTTTCTATGGTTTCAGAGGCAAAGCCTAAGATAGCTGACTATCCTTTCACCACTTTGGAACCTCAATTAGGAGTAGTTATGCTGGACAGAGAGAACAGCTTTGTACTGGCGGATATTCCTGGGCTTATTGAAGGAGCCCATAGCGGAACAGGCCTTGGCCATGAATTTCTCAGACATATAGAAAGAACAAGAATGATTATACATGTAGTAGATATTGCAGCTATTGACGGCAGGGATCCTGTGGAAGATTTTCAGATAATCAATAAGGAACTGGAAAAGTATAATCCGATACTTATGGAAAAATACCAGGTTGTGGCTGCCAATAAAATAGATTTGCCGGATGCAGAGGAGAATCTAAAAAGATTTACTGAATATGTGGAGAGTAATGGATATAAGGTATTTCCTATTTCTGCTGCTACAGGTAAAGGTGTTAAAGAGCTGATGCTCTATGTGGGCCAGGCATTAAAAGAAATACCGAAAAAACCTCTGATCACCGAAAATCAAACAGAGGTAGTTTATACTGTAAAAGAAGAGGAACCATTTACAATAAGAAAAGAAGGAAATGTATTTGTTGTTGAAGGAGAATGGGTAAGAAAGATATTAAGTTCAACAAACCTTGACAGTTATGAATCTCTGCAGTATTTCCACAGGGCTATAAGAAATAAGGGTATTATTAAGGCCTTGGAAGACCAGGGAATAAAAGAGGGAGATACAGTCAAAATATATGATGTAGAATTTGAGTATGTAAGATAGGTGTGATAAAAGGGGCATTAAATGAGAGGGGAAATGCAAAGTTATGCTGACAAGTAAACAAAGAAGTTATCTGAGGGGTTTAGCAAACAGTATTCAGCCTATTTTTCAGATTGGCAAAGGCGGAATAAATGATAATCTTATAAAACAGTTTAATGATGCCCTTGAAGCAAGGGAATTGGTAAAGGCAACAGTACTGAAAAATTCTATGTATAGTGCCAGGGAAGCGTGCAGAGAGATAGCAACCCGGACGGAAGCAGAAGAAGTTCAGGTTGTAGGGAACAAGTTTGTTCTGTATAAACCATCTAAGGAAAACAAGGTTATAGAACTTCCTGATTAGCCAATTGAGGATTACTCGCATGAAGGTTATTCGGACTGAGCGGCGGTGCTTTCATGGTTCTGCTCCTGGCCTTTGTCTCTGTCCCTTGTAAGAAGTTCAATTATTTCAGCATATATTGACTGGGAGTGCTGCTCCCAGTTTTTGCATATCATACGGGCATCATTTTTTGTACCTACTGCCAGTTCCAGATTGAGCAAAGGAAAATTATCCTCGCTGATTTTGCAGGTAACAATATATTCATTTTCGCTTCTGGGATAGTAATCGGCAGTAATCAGGGTTTCATTCTTTATGTTTTTTCTTATTTCAGATACCATATTGTCAATTCTTGACTTAATTCCTACCGGAATAAGTCCCGGGAAATAGCTTAATATTTTTTTACCGTTTGCTGTAATTCTGTATGTACTTTTTTCTTCGATGGTTTCAAGGCTGAGCAGATTATCATCACATAGCTCATTTAGATGTTGTTGGAGAAGGAAATAGTTCATAAACTTATTGGCGAGAACAATTTTAGTAATCTGAAGATTACTTAAGGGCATATTTATTTTATCTATAAGATAAAGCAGGATAAGCTTATTCTGAGCTAATTCCTTACTGCTTCCCAATGAGTTCATGTATTATACATACCTCCATCTACAGCTTTAGTAATTAATAGTATTTTATTTCTTGGTGTTATATCCATTCAATGGTATTATATCATATAAATGTAAATAGCATAATAAATATACTTACTTCTATGAATTATATCATAAGGCAATTTCTACAGTAAGACAATAGATTCTTTGGAAGCACAAGAACCGTCCCCATGCTTCCAAGGAAAAATGAAAAATTTGCCCACTAGTACTTGACACAAACACATGTGTTAGAAATCATGATATAATAATAAATATATCCTATATTAAAAAGAACTTTTTATAAGGAGGATTTGTGTGAGTTTAGTTAAAGATTTGGAATATAATATTAAACAGTGGGGCGCTTCTTTTATTGGATATTCTAATGTCAGTGAGAATCTTCCTGCCAGTTTATCTGAACTTGGGTTTGCTATTACATTAGGTGTCAATTTATCTGATTTTATTATAGATCAAATAGAAGATAGACCTACCTACACATATTTTCACCACTATAGAACCGTTAATACACTGATAGATCAAATTGCACTCCGGACAACGCTGTTTCTCCAGGACAGAGGATACAGGGCTCTTGCCGTTCCTGCATCTCAAACTGTTAACGATGCAGATGATGCTTATTGCGGCATTTTTCCCCACAAGACGGCAGCAGTTAAATCCGGGCTTGGATGGATTGGAAAGAATGATTTGTTTATAAGCAATCATCATGGACCAAGGGTAAGGCTTGGAACAGTTCTTACTGACTTGGAGCTGCCTGTAGAAAATAAAATAATGGAAAGTAAATGCGGAGATTGTAAAAAATGCGTGGAAAACTGCCCGGCTATGGCGTTAACCGGTAATAAATGGGAAATAGGCTGCCCAAGAAGCCATATAGTTGACGCAAAAGCCTGCAGTGAATATATGAATGCAAATTATAAACATATTGGAAGAGGATCAGTTTGTGGTATATGTATAAGAGTATGTCCCTGGGGCAAACTCAAAAGGAGTAGTGGTTAAAGAGCAAACAAATCAGATTTTAACTCAAAATTTCAAAATAAATGCCAAGATGATCTTTTGAGTTAAAACTAAAGTGTATAATGAGGGGAATGATATTATGGCAAAGAAAGAAATAGTCGGTTTAATACTGGCTGGAGGCCAGGGAAGCAGGCTGGGAGTACTTACAAAAAGAATTGCCAAGCCAGCCGTGCTTTATGGCGGGAAGTACAGGATAATTGACTTTACTTTAAGCAACTGTATTAACTCAGGTATTGACACAGTTGGAGTTTTGACACAATATTTGCCCCAGAAACTGAACTCTCATATTGGGATTGGAAAACCCTGGGATATGGACAGAATGAGGGGAGGCGTTACAATACTGTCTCCTTACTTAAAAGCTGAAATAGGAGAATGGTATAAAGGAACAGCCAACGCAGTATTCCAGAATATTGAATATGTGGACAAATACAGTCCTGAATATGTAATAATACTATCCGGTGATCACATATATAAAATGGATTATTCGCGTATGTTGGATTTTCATAAGAAAAATAAGGCAGATGCAACTATCTCGGTAATCGAGGTGCCTTATGAAGATGCCAGCAGGTACGGAATAATGAATACATATGAAAACGGCAAAATATATGAGTTTGAAGAAAAACCTAAAATGCCGAAAAGCACTCTTGCTTCCATGGGAGTATACATCTTTAACTGGAACACATTAAGAGAATATCTGGAAAAGGATAATGAGGACCCTTCCTCAAGTAATGATTTCGGAAAAGATATAATTCCAGCCATGTTAAAGGACGGAAAAAGCATGTGGGCCTATAAATTTACGGGCTACTGGAGGGATGTGGGCACAATACAGGCTTTCTGGGAATCAAACATGGATTTGGTAAAAAGAGTGCCGCAGTTTAACCTTTTTGACCCGGCATGGAGAATATATACTCCAAACCCCGTTAAGCCTGCCCATTTTATAGGACCGGGAGGAAGTGTAAAAACATCAGTAATAGCTGAAGGTTGCAGAATTTACGGAACTGTCAGAAATTCTGTATTATTCCCTGGAGTATATGTGGAGAAGGGAGCTTTTATTGATCATTCTATAATAATGTCTAACAGTTATGTGGGTGAAAACTCAGAAATAAGGTATTCTATAGTCGATGAGAGCACGAAGATAGGAATGGGCGTTAAAATCGGTATTGGGGATATTGTACCAAATGAATTCAGGCCGGACATATATAACTTTGGAATTACGGTTATAGGAGAAAAAGCTGTTATTCCGGATGGAGCTGAGATTGGACGAAATGTAATGGTGGATATTGGAGTGACTCCTAAAGATTTTTGTTCACAGCATGTACCATCAGGGAAGAATGTTTTCAGAGGAGGAATTTGTGAATGAATAACGCAATGGGGATTATTCTGACCGGAGGAAAAAATGTTCGCCTGAAGGAATTAACTGAGAATCGTTCAAGTGCTGCAATTCCGGTATGGGGAAAATACCGTGCCATAGATTTTGCTCTTTCTAACATGGTTAATTCCGGCATTACCAAGATAGGTATTCTCACTCAGTACAGATACAGGTCCTTAATGGATCACCTGGGTTCAGGAAAGGAATGGGATCTTGACAGGAAAAAGGACGGCCTCTTCATTCTTCCTCCTGCATTAACCCAGTATGATAACGGCTGGTACAAGGGAAGTGCTGATGCCATGTATAATAACCTTACTTTTTTGAGGCGGAGCAATTATGAGTATGTTATTATTGCACAGGGCAATTGTGTATATAAAATGAACTTTGATGAATTGTTTGATTTTCATATACGGAAAAAAGCTGATATAACTATTGCCTGCAGGGAAATGAATGATTTTCTTCCTGAAGATCTGGTGCACTTAGGGATAATGAAACTGGACAATGATGAAAGAGTGGAGGATTTCCAGGAAAAGCCCCGCCACCCTTCAGGTAATTTGGGCTCAATGGGCATATATATATTAAAGCGTGAACTGCTTATTTCACTGCTTGAGGAATGTGCCGCCCATGGAGATTATGATTTTGTTAAGGATATTATTATTAAGAAGCTTGGGACATTAAAAATATATGGTTATAAATTCAAAGGTTACTGGAGAAATCTAAGTACTATTCAAATGTACTACAGATGCAATATGGAACTTTTGGACCCGAAAGTCTTTCATGAGATATTTTCCAAGGAAAGCAAGATATATACAAAGGTAAAGGATGAAACACCTGCGAAGTACAATGATGAAGCAGAGGTAACCAATTCTGTGGTGGCAGATGGGTGCATTATCGAAGGCACAGTGGAAAATAGCGTTCTATTCAGGGGAGTTACCGTAAAAAAAGGTTCCGCCATTAGAAACAGTATTGTTATGCAAGGTTCTGTGATAGAAGAAGACGTTAATCTGGAGCATGTAATATTGGATAAAAACGTTGTCATTACAAAGGGAAAGTTCCTGAAGGGTGAGCCCAATTGGCCGGTCATAGTAAATAAAAATGTGGTTTTATGAGGCAGTCGGCTTGTAATGACTTTTGTTTTGCTGTATCATCTTTATTATATACTACATGTACTACGATATTAATCATACTGGAAAGTGTTAGGTAAAAATGTCAAGACAAATTAAAGCTGATTTATGTTTACTGACTATAACATTAGTCTGGGGGGTCTCTTTTGTATTAATCAGAAATGTACTTGCACATATACCCTCCTTTGCTTATTTAGCACTAAGATTTATTATTGCATCGGCAATACTGTTGTTGCTATATCACAGGAAGCTAAAGCTTCTTGACACTAAAGCTTTATTATATGGATTATTTTTAAGCTTTCTTCTGGCAGGAGGAATGGCTTTACAGGTAACAGGATTATATTACACGACAGCTTCAAATTCCGCTTTTATTACAGCATTGTCTGTAGTGTTTGTGCCTGTTATTTCCGCGCTTATGTTTAAACAGAAGCCGGACAGGTATTCAGTAATTGGAGTAATACTTGCTGCAATTGGACTTTACTTTATTACCGGCGGGATAAACTTTAATTTTAATAAAGGGGATTTTCTTACCTTTCTGTCAGCTATATGTTTTTCTTTACAAATAATATATATAGACAAGTTTACTGAAAAATGCGACCCATTGTTGCTTTCCATATTACAAATAAGTTTTTGTGCCCTAATTTATCCTGTTATATGGTTTGCAATTGATTTTCAGACTGTGACATTTAATGTAACAGTTGTTTATACACTGATTATTACTGGAGCACTGTGCACAGCCCTTGCTTATACCGTTCAGACTGTAGCCCAGAAGCATACCACCCCTACCCATACAGCTATGATTTTTTCCATGGAGCCGGTGTTTGGGTTGTTTTTTGCACTTATAATACCTGATTCCATGGGAATGACTGAAAAACTTACTATGAATACTGTTTTGGGAAGTATCCTTATATTTTTGGGCATAATGGCTAGTGAAGCCAAAACCATCTTCAGGGAGGTTAGAGAATGAGTCTCAGGTTAATATACGGCAGGGCAGGCAGTGGGAAAAGCCGTTATTGTCTGGAAGATATTAAATCAAGGTTAAGGCAGCCCGGCTCATCTCCCTTGATCTTAATAGTACCGGAACAATTTTCTTTTCAGTGTGAGAAAAACCTGATTAAGGCAGTGGGGGACAGAGGAACAGAAAGGGCTGAGGTTCTAAGCTTCAGGAGAATTGCATACAGGGTTTTCGGAGAAGTTGGCGGGCTAAGCCGCAAAAACATTACTCCTGCCGGAAAAAGTATATTAATTTACAGCATTCTTGAAGAGGTCAAAAATGATTTAAAAGTATTTGCAAAATCTGTAAAACAGAAAGGATTTATCAATTCTGTTTCCGAAATAATCGGCGAGCTGAAAAGATACGATGTATCTCCTATAGAACTGAAAAATATGGCTGATAAAATATCGGATAATGTTCTGTTAAGAGATAAGCTGAGAGAAATCAGCCTTATTTATGAAATATATGAGACAAGGCTTCATGAAAATTATACGGAGCCAGAGGACCATCTTGGGGAGCTTTGTAACAAGCTTGAGATTTCCCGGCAGTTTGACGGTGGAGAATTCTGGATAGATGAATTTTCAGGATTTACTCCTCAGGAATTTAAAGTTATTGAAAAACTTCTTTTAAAAGCAGAAAGAGTTAATATATGTCTTTGTACTGATTGCCTGTCATCGGAAGATTACACTGGGAGCCTTGATATATTTACTTCTGTAATAAATACAGCAGAAAAACTCATCCGGCTGGCAAAGAAGAATAATATACCAGTTGAAGATCCTGTCTGTCTTAAGGGAGATGGAAATGTTCTACCCAGGTTTAAAGAAAGCAGTGAAATGCAGCACCTGGAAAGTCAATTCTATTCATTTCCATATAAAATATACGATAAATCAACTACGGACATAAGCATTTTTGCGGCATCTAATATCTATACAGAAATTGAGGAAATTGCCAGGGATATTACCAGACTGTGCAGGGAAGAAGGATTCAAGTACAGGGATATTGCTGTTGTAAGCAGAAATCTTCCTGCCTACGAAAAAATGATAAGCGTAATATTTAAAGAGTATAACATTCCCTGCTTTATAGATACCAGGAGAGACATTTGCAGCAATCCTCTTATAAGAATGATATTGCTTGCTTTTGAGATTTTTACAAACGACTGGTCCTATGATTCTGTATTCAGGTATCTTAAAACAGGCCTTGCCGGTATAGACCGTGAAAGTATAGATATTATTGAAAACTATGTGCTGGCATGTGGAATTAAGGGGAAGGCATGGTATGGAAACCAGCCCTGGGATTATATGCCGGAAAATTTATTTAGTGATGATAATGAAAAAACAGAAAATGATAATAAAAATGATAATATAGATTTTAATGAGAATATGGATTTAGAAACTAGTTCTCTAATAAGAATAAATTTAATCAGGGAGAGAATAGTAGGTCCACTGCTAAAACTCTATAATGCAATAAAGGGAAAGAAAAAAGTAAGGGAAATATGCACAGCTTTGTATGAATTTTTATGTGATTTGAACATTCCTGATTGTGTAGTTGAATTCATCAGTAGTTTCAATGCTTCAGGCTATTTGGAAAAGGCTGCTGAGTACAGACAGGTTTGGAATGCACTGATTGAGGTTATTGACCAGTTAGTGGAAGTGGCTGGTGAAGAAATCTCAGGAATTGAAAGAGTCTCTGCCATGTTGGAGGCAGGTTTGAAAGCTCAGGATATAGCTCTTATACCTCCATCTCTGGACCAGGTTCTGGTAGGAAGTGTGGAAAGGTCAAAAAACCATGAGATTAAAGCTTTATATATATTCGGAGTTAATGACGGAGTATTTCCTGCAGCCATAAACCATGAGGGAATACTGTCCGATAGTGACAGGAATCTGTTGAGCTTAAATGGTATGGAACTGGCGCAGGATTCCAGAGCCCGGTCACTGCAGGAACAATATTTGGTATATATTTCCCTTGCAAGTACAATAAAATATCTTAGATTAAGTTATCCTGTGGCAGACTTACAGGGAAAGGCCTTGAGACCCTCATCTGTTATAACAAGAATAAGGAAGGTTTTTCCTAAGGTAAAAGAATACAGCGATATAAGGATAGGAGACAGTGACCAGGATATAATGGCCAGGATTACTCTTCCTGTGCCCACATTCAATTGCTTGATTTCCGCCTTAAGGATGGAACATGAAGGTAAACATATAAATCCTATCTGGAAAGAAGTGTATAGGTGGTATAAGGAAAATCCAATATGGAAAGATAAATGCCATATAATTGAGCAGGGATTTGGTTATACAAATCTGGTAAATCCCATAAGCCGTAAAGCTGTTGACCGTTTATACGGAAAACCTGTAAATACAAGCATTTCAAGAATGGAAAGCTATTTTGCCTGTCCCTTTGCGTATTTTATCCGCTATGGCTTGAGAGCCCGGGAAAGGAAAGTATTTGATTTTTCTGCTCCTGATATGGGCACTCTGGTACATATGGCAATTGACAGATTTTCAACCCGGCTGGAGAAAAAGGGAATGAGCTGGAGAGACCTTGATGAGAATAAGTGCCGGATTGAAGTATCTTCAATAGTCGATGAACTAATAGATCAGATGCCTATAAAAGTGCTGACCAGATCGAAAAGATACGTTTATTTTCTGGACGGATTAAAACGGATTATTACCAGGGCTGTTTTAGTTGTTGCAAAGCATATTAGCCAGGGAGATTTTGAACCTTTGGGATATGAAATAGTTTTTGGAGTGGATGGAAATTTTCCTCCCATTACTTTGAAATTGTCAACAGGGGAAAAGGTTTACCTCAGTGGCAAAATTGACAGGGCAGATATAATGACAGAGGAGAAAAAAATTTATATAAGAATAATTGACTATAAATCCGGAACCAAAACCTTTGATTTATCCGATATATATCATGGCTTGCAGCTACAGCTTATAACATATATGGATGCATTAATCAGCCAGGAAGAATATAGATGGTTTAAAACTAAAGAGAAGATTCCTGCAGGTATTTTATATTTCAAGGTGGATGACCCTCTTGTGAAGGCAAATAGAGCCAGTGATCCTGCTGAAATTGAAAAAAGCATTATAAAGCAGTTTAAAATGAAAGGATTGCTGCTGGAAGATGTAAACCTGATAAGATTAATGGACAAAAGCATTAATGGAGATTCAGATATTATTCCGGCAAGAATTAACAAGGGAGGTACTCTTGGAAAATCATCCACTGCAACAGAGAAACAGTTTGACCTTCTCAGGGAGCATGCCAGAAAAATACTGGTAGAAATGGCTGAAGAATTGGTTAAGGGAAATATATCCATAAGTCCCTATAAAAAAAGAGATATCACTTCCTGCAAATATTGCGGTTATCTGCCTATTTGTCAGTTTGATCCGAGTTTCAGAGATAATAAATACCGAATATTCCACAACATGAGCAAAGAAGAAGTATGGGAATTGTTGGGAGGTAATGAGGAAGATGTCTAAAGAAATGTCTGATTCAAAATGGACTCCGCAACAACTGGAGGCAATAACCAGGAAAAATTGCAATCTCCTTGTGGCAGCAGCAGCTGGAGCAGGGAAGACGGCTGTTTTGGTGGAAAGGATAATCAGAAAGATAACTAATGCGGAGAATCCTGTTGACATAGACAGACTCCTGGTTGTCACTTTTACAAATGCAGCAGCTACAGAAATGAAGGAAAGAATCGGAGAAGCTCTTGCAAAACTTTTGGAGAGTTGTACTGATGCTCCGAAAATCCACAGACAACTGATGTACCTCAATAAATCCAGCATAACAACCATACATTCTTTTTGTCTGGAAGTAATTAAAAACAATTTCCATTGTATTGACCTGGATCCGGATTTCAGGGTGGCGGATGAAACAGAAGCTACCCTGTTAAAGTTGGAAACTCTGGAAGAACTCTTTGAAGAAAAATATGAAACAGAGAACTCTGACAGTCTTTTCTATAAATTATTGGACTGCTACGGAAATAGAAAGGATGACAGGGGATTAAAAAACATAGTCATTAACCTGTACGATTTTATACAGAGCCATCCCTGGCCTTTGATATGGCTGGAGAAAAACACAGAAGCTTTTAATATTTCCAATGATATGGATTTTTCAAACACTATATGGGGTAAAGCCATTATAAATGGTATTTATATTGATATAGCAGGATTGGCAGAGATGACAAATAAGGCACTGAAGATTCTTGAGACTGCAGAGGGGCTTGAGGCTTATTATTCATGTTTCAGTGAAGATGCAGACAACCTTGAAAAGCTAAAAGATATGTGCCTTTGCTCTTCCTGGGACAAGTTATATGAAGAATTCCGGAACTTTAAATTCGGAAAACTATCACGATGCGGCAAGAATGCAGATAAATCAGCGCAGGAAGAGGTTAAGGCTATAAGAGATAAAATAAAGAAAGGTGTAAAAAAAATAACCGAACAATATTTTTCTTTTACTTCCTCAGAAATTGCCCGGGATTTACAGGAGTTATATCCTCTTTTAAAGTGCCTTTCTAACCTGGTTACAGAATTTATGAATAAATACAACCGTAAAAAGAGAAGTAGGTCACTGCTGGATTTTAATGATCTGGAACATTTCTGCCTGGAAATCCTTGTAAAACTGGATGGGAGAGGGAATATAAAGCCTACTGACATTGCTCTGGCATTAAGAGAAAAATATGATGAAATATTGATAGATGAGTACCAGGACAGCAATCTTGTCCAGGAGGTAATTCTTAAGGCTATTTCAAAGGAAGATGAAGGAAATCCCAATATTTTTATGGTGGGAGATGTTAAACAAAGTATTTACCGGTTCAGACAGGCAAGGCCGGAACTATTTATGGAAAAGTATTTAAGTTATTCCTGCGAAGAAGAAGCACAGCATTCAAAAAATGTCAGAATACTGCTTTATAAGAATTTTAGAAGCAGGGAAGCAATTGTTAACGGAGTAAACTATATTTTTAGACAAATTATGTCCCGGCACATAGGAGAACTGGATTATACACAGGAGGAAGCATTAAACTATGGAGCATTGTACCCTCCAGCAGAAAATGAAGATTGTATTGACCGTAAGATAGAATTGCATATTATGGATACTGAAGGAACGGAATTCTTTAATTCCCATGAATCTGACTCAGATTCCCACGAATCAGATGAGCAGGAAACAATAAATGGATACGAGCAGGAGTCCTTTGATGACTTTTCTGAGGGAACGATGGAAGATGAGACTTACCAGCAGGAAGAAAGACTGGATAATATCCAATTGGAAGCCAGAATGGTAGGAAAAAGAATAAAGGATCTGGTAAATGGAAATCTGATGGTTTTTGATAATAGTATAAAACAATATAGGAAAGTCCAGTACAGGGATATAGTTATACTTTTACGTACTACAAAAAACTGGTCTGAAGTTTTTGTTGAAGAGCTGGAGAATATGGGAATACCAGTCTTTGCAGATACCGGAACTGGCTATTTCAAGACTGTGGAAGTACAGACGGTAATGTCGCTTTTGCAGATAATTGACAATCCAATGCAGGATATACCATTCCTTACTGTCCTGCGTTCTCCCATAGGAATGTTTTCGCCGGAAGAACTGGCGGAAATAAGGATGGTTGATGTTAAATCAACTTTTTATGAAGTTATGAAAAAATATTGTGGACCAGAAGAAATCTCTTGTGTTCAGGATACAGGAAAGCCGGACGAAAGAGGACAATTAGCCGATGAATTATTGAAGGAAAAGGTCAGAAACTTTCTAGAGAAGCTAAATTCCTGGAGAGATATATCCCTTCACCTTTCAACTGACGAATTAATCTGGTTTTTGTATACCGAAACAGGTTATTACAGCTTTGTTGGAACATTGCCGGGGGGAGAAGTGAGACAGGCTAACCTGAGGATACTTTTTGAAAGAGCAAGGCAGTTCGAGGAAACCAGCTATAAAGGGCTATTTAATTTTGTTAATTTTATTGACAGGTTAAAAAGCAGGGGTGGAGACTTCGGAAGCGCCATGCTTCTGGGAGAGAATGACAATCTGGTTAGAATAATGAGCATACATAAAAGTAAAGGCCTGGAATTTCCTGTGGTTTTTGTTTCCGGCTGCGGTAAAAAGTTTAATATGCAGGACATGAAGGATGCCATACTTATTCACCAGGATTTGGGCTTTGGGCCGGATTATATAGATGCAGAAAAGCGAATTTATTATGCCACAGTTCCCAAACAGGCAATAAAAAGCAAAATAAAGCTGGAAACCCTTTCCGAGGAGATGAGGATACTTTATGTGGCCTTAACCAGAGCAAAGGAAAAACTTATTATTACCGGATATGTTAAGAATATTGAAAAGACAGCTGCAGCCTGGGCTTGGGCTTTAGAAAGCAGCCACGATAAACTTCCGGTTTATATGATATCAAGAGCAAACTGTTTTCTCGACTGGATCGGTCCCGCAGTCATAAGGCACCCTGATTCTATTGCCTTAAGGCAAGTTGCAGGATGTATAGGGAATATGCCGGAAAGTATGACAGAAAACATGACAAAAAATTTATCAAGTCCAATAACTTTAAATCCAGAAGGTGATATGGCTTGCTCTAAAGGTGAAAGAATTATGCATGATGCTTCCGGCTGGGAGATAAGATTATGGAACAGAGACAGTGTTTTGGAGAGGGCCTGGGATAGTGAGACGGCGGAAAGCTTGGCGGATACGAATAATGCAAACTCTGAAGAAAATATTAACTATGAGGAAATAAAAAAGAAACTTTCCTGGGAGTATCCCTATAAAATATTGTCCGGTATACCTGCAAAAGTTTCGGTCACTGAACTCAAGAGAATGTTAAACGAAAATAAAACTGAAACCTATGAAGGGATAGAATTGATAAAGCCTTCAATAATAAGAAAGCCGGTATTTCTTCAGGAAACCAGAGGTTTAAGTGCAGCCGAGAAAGGTACCATACTGCATTTTGTTATGCAGCACCTGGATATAAGTAAAGTTGACTCGAAAGAGGATATTAAAGAACAAATAAACAATATGGTATCTAAAGAATTTATTACACAGCAGCAAGCTGATACAGTGGATGTGGATAAAATATTAAGATTTTTTAAATCCCCTTTGGGGAAAAGAGTGAGGTCAGCTGAAGTAATAAAAAGGGAGGTTCCTTTTAATATTGAAATCAGTGCTGCTAGCATTGTATCTGCCCTAAAAGATTCTTACAGTCTTTCTGAAATATCCGATAATGAACGTAAAATCCTAAAATCTGAGACCATTCTTCTTCAGGGGATTATTGACTGCTTTTTCGAGGAGGAGGAAGAAATAGTTCTTTTGGATTACAAGACTGATTATGTTGATGATGGTAATATGGAAGAAATTAAGAAGAAATATAAAGAGCAAATTCAATTTTATCAGGAAGCCCTGGAAAGAATAACAGGAAAGAAGGTAAAGGAAAAATATCTGTATATTTTTAGTAAAAATGCCGCTATAGAATATTGAAATAATCATGCATATTGTATACAATAAACTTATCTTATATGCAAAAGCTTTAATTTAATGCTGTTGCGGTTTAAGGCAGTTTTTTTTTGTTCAAATATATTTGTGTAGCATATTGAATAGTTTATATTTATTTGTTATAATATTATCAAACATTGTTAAATACTTATCATTTAGTAATATTGCAAATAAATGGAAAATTTTGGAGAAAAATAAAATAGAAATAAAAGAAGCATAGAATTAAAACATGGGAGGTCTTAGTAAATGGGTCAAACTAAATGCTGCTGCAGTTGCGTTGACGAGAGACAGCAAAAACTGCAAGAAATTATCAACAAATACAAAAACACGAAGGGTGCTTTAATTCCCGTATTGCACGAGGCACAAGAGCTTTACGGTTATCTGCCCTTAAGTGTGCAGAAGCAAATAGCCGAAGGGCTAAACGTATCTCTCGCAGAAATCTATGGTGTAGTAACATTTTACACAAGATTCTCACTCAAGAAAAAAGGAAAGTATCTTATTCAGGTATGTCTGGGAACTGCATGCTATGTAAAGGGAGCAAGCCTTGTTCTGGATAAGCTTCAGGAAAAGCTGGGTATTCATGTTGGTGATACAACGGAAGACGGTTTGTTTACTCTTGAAGCCTGCAGATGTATAGGAGCATGCGGACTTGCACCGGTTATAATGATTAATGAAGATGTATATGGAAGACTTACTCCTGATGATATAGAAGGCATTATTGAAAAGTATAAGAATGCATGATTTCCTATGAGAGACTTATCACTTCATTTGCTTGATATAATACAAAATTCAATTACAGCAGGAGCAGGGAGAATATCTGTTACTATAGGAGCCTACATCAGTCGGGACATTTTGGATTTGATTATTACAGATAACGGATGTGGAATGAGTGAAGGTTTTTTAGCTCAAGTAACTGACCCCTTTGCAACTACCAGGACGACTAGAAGGATCGGAATGGGACTACCTTTATTAAAGTCAAGTGCTCAAAGAGCATCAGGAAACCTCCAGGTCAAGTCGGAAGAAGGCAAAGGAACAAGCGTCAAAGCTTCCTTCTCTATATCCCACATAGATAGGCCACCATTAGGAAATCTGACCGAAACAATGATACCACTGATTTCTTCATATCCTGAGATTGATTATGAATTAATATTAAAAAATGATAATGATGAGTATAGGTTGGATACATCGGAAATCAAAGAACAGCTTGGAGAAGTACCAATTACAAATTTTGATGTTATTACCTGGATAAAAGAAAGTATTAATGAAGCTGTTAAGATAATTTTTGGAGGTGTATTGAATGAAATCAATAGCTGAGCTGGAAGCAATTAGAAACAAGACATTGAAAGAGATCGGCATGAGAAAAGAGCATGATGGTATGCGTATTGTTGTCGGTATGGCAACATGTGGTATTGCAGCAGGAGCGAGGCCGGTAATGAATGCGTTTTTGGAAGAATTAAAAAAGAGGAATATAAATAATGTGGCTGTAACAATGACAGGTTGCATCGGAGCATGCAGGCTTGAACCTATCGTTGATGTAATAGAGGCCGATGGTAGGAAAACAACATATGTGAAAATGAATCCTGAAAAGGCCGCACGAGTTGTAGCCGAACATATTGTAAATGGCAGAGTTTGTACTGATTTCACGATAGGTGCAGAAGACAAATAGTAGATATAGCTTAGAAATGAAAAAGAAATGGAGGGTCAAATATGCAAATATATAGAGCTCACGTCTTAGTGTGCGGCGGTACAGGCTGTACTTCATCACACTCTGAAAAGATTATAGAAGAATTTGAAGCCCAATTAAAAAATAATAATCTGGAGAATGAAGTTAAGGTAATAAAAACAGGTTGTTTCGGTTTATGCGCAAAGGGTCCTATTGTAGTTGTTTATCCTGAAGGGGCTATGTACGGAATGATAAAGCCCACTGACGTGAAAGAAATAGTTGAAGAACATTTGTTAAAAGGGAGAATTGTTAAAAAATTACTTGCTGATGCTGAAGATCATGATTCTCATAAACAAATATCAGAAACAGATTTCTTTAAGAGGCAGTTCAGAATTGCTCTTAGAAACTGTGGTGTTATAAATCCTGAAAACATTGATGAATATATTGCATACGACGGATATAAGGCATTGGCTAAAGTATTGACTGAACTAACTCCTCAGGAAGTAATTGATATTGTTAAGAAATCCGGCTTAAGAGGAAGAGGGGGCGGAGGATTCCCAACAGGTCTTAAGTGGGAATTTGCTGCAAAATCACCGGGAGATGAAAAATATGTATGCTGTAATGCCGACGAAGGTGATCCTGGTGCATTTATGGACAGAAGTATTCTCGAAGGCGATCCTCACTCAGTAATAGAGGCGATGATTATAGCCGGATATGCTATTGGCGCAAATCAGGGTTATATCTATATTAGAGCAGAATATCCAATAGCTGTTAAGAGACTTGAAATTGCTATAAATCAGGCAAAGGAATATGGTTTGTTGGGAGAAAATATTTTTGGTACTGGTTTCAACTTTAATCTTGAATTAAGATTAGGCGCAGGTGCTTTTGTATGCGGTGAAGAAACAGCTTTGATGACTTCAATCGAAGGCCATAGAGGTGAACCTAGACCAAGGCCGCCATTCCCTGCAGTTAAAGGTTTATTCCAGAAACCAACTTTATTGAACAATGTTGAGACCTATGCAAATATCCCTGTTATTATTAACAAGGGTGTTGAATGGTTTACAAGCATAGGTACTGAGAAGAGCAAGGGTACCAAAGTATTTGCTGTAGGTGGTAAGATAAACAATACCGGATTGGTTGAAATTCCAATGGGTACCACATTAAGAGAAGTTATTTATGATATAGGTGGAGGAATTCCTAATGGCAAGAAATTTAAGGCTGCCCAGACAGGAGGACCTTCAGGCGGATGTATTCCCGCAGAGCATATTGATACACCAATTGAATACGACACATTGGTTCAGCTAGGTTCCATGATGGGATCAGGCGGACTGATTGTTATGGATGAAGACAACTGTATGGTTGATGTTGCTAAGTTTTTCCTTGAATTTACTGTTGACGAATCCTGTGGAAAATGTCCTCCATGCCGTATCGGAACAAAAAGAATGCTGGAGATTCTCCAAAGAATAACTGAAGGTAAAGGAGAACCTGGTGACATAGAAAAATTAGAAATACTTGCAAAGAATATTAAAGCTTCTGCCCTGTGCGGACTTGGACAAACTGCACCTAATCCTGTTTTGAGTACTCTCAGATATTTCAGGGATGAGTATGAAGCACATGTAAATGATAAAAAGTGTCCCGCAGGCGTATGTAAATCAATGATGAAATATGTCATACATGAAGAACAGTGTAAGAGCTGCGGCATATGCGCAAAGAATTGTCCTGTTGGTGCTATTTCAGGCGAAAGGAAAAAGCCATATGTTATTGATCAGGATAAATGTATCAAGTGCGGTGTATGTATGAGCAAGTGTCCGTTTAAGGCTATATTCAAGAACGTGTAGTATCTGAACAAGATAACAGGCTACAGTCAAGGTAAATGTTATGTGAGAGGAGATGTAAACGTATGGAAATGGTAAATATTACGATAGATACTAGAAAAATTCAGGTCCCTAAAAACTATACCATTTTAGAGGCAGCAAGGTATGCCAATATTGCAATACCGACACTTTGCTTCCTGAAGGATATAAATGAGATTGGTGCCTGCAGAATGTGTGTAGTTGAAATCAAGGGTGCAAGAAGCCTTCAGGCGGCTTGTGTTTACCCTGTATCAGAAGGCCTTGAGATATATACTCAGACTCCGGCTGTCAGAGAAGCAAGAAAGGTAACTCTTGAACTTATACTGTCAAATCATGACAGACAGTGCTTAACTTGTGTGAGAAGCCGTAATTGTGAACTGCAAAAATTAGCTGAAGAATTAAATATTAAGGATATAAGGTTTAATGGAAATATGGAGAGAAAGCCCTTAGATGATTTCTCACCATCCATTGTAAGGGATCCTAATAAATGCGTACTGTGCAGGCGTTGTGTAAGCATGTGTAAGAACATTCAGCAGGTTTCAGTTATCGACACCATGGAGAGAGGATTCAATACAGTTGTATCACCTGCCTTTGATAAATCTCTCAATGAAGTTCCCTGCACAATGTGCGGACAGTGTATAACTGTTTGTCCTGTTGGTGCATTAAGAGAAAAAGATGATACAGATAAGGTATGGGACGCTCTTGCAAATAAAGACCTGCATGTAGTTGTTCAGACAGCTCCTGCTGTAAGGGTAGCTCTTGGTGAAGAATTCGGAATGCCTATTGGTACAAGAGTAACCAGCAAAATGATTGCTGCATTAAGAAGGCTTGGCTTCCGTAAAGTATTTGATACAGATACTGCTGCCGACCTTACTATAATGGAAGAAGGAACTGAACTTATAAACAGAATTAAAAACGGTGGAAAACTCCCATTGATTACATCCTGCAGCCCTGGATGGATTAAGTTCTGCGAGCATAATTATCCGGAATTCTTAGATAATCTTTCAACTTGTAAGTCACCACATGAAATGTTTGGTGCGATACTAAAATCCTACTATGCTGAGAAAATGGGAATAGACCCTGCAAAAGTATTTGTAGTTTCTATTATGCCATGTACAGCCAAGAAATTTGAAAGCCAGAGACCAGAACTTTCTTCTACAGGTTACAAGGATGTTGATGTAGTTTTAACTACAAGAGAACTTGCCAGAATGATCAGAGAAGCAGGTATTGATTTTAAAGATCTTCCTGAAAGATATTTTGATGATCCTATGGGAGAAGCCTCAGGTGCCGGCGTTATATTCGGAGCTACCGGTGGTGTTATGGAAGCCGCGCTGAGGACAGTAGCCGAGATTTTAACCGGACAGACTTTGAAGGGCGACGAACTGGAATACAATGAAGTAAGAGGAGTTAAAGGAATTAAGGAAGCAACAATTAAGATTGGAGATTTGGAACTCAAAGCAGCTGTTGCCCATGGACTTGGTAATGCCAGAAGATTACTTGACAGAATAAAAGCAGGAGAAGCAAACTATCATTTTGTTGAAATAATGGCATGCCCCGGTGGATGTGTAACAGGTGGCGGACAACCTATTCAGCCTTCAGAAGTTAGAAGCTGGATTGATTTGAGAACAGAAAGGGCAAAGGCTATCTACGAAGAAGACAGAAGCCTGCCTATAAGAAAGTCTCATGAAAATCCAACTGTTCAAAAACTCTATAAAGAATACTTTGGAGAACCCGGAAGCCATAAAGCTCATGAACTTCTCCATACACATTATGTAAAGAGAGAGAACTATCCTGAAGACTAATATAAAAAGTGTGACGTAATATTTTGTAACGTAAATGCCAATTACAGAAATATCTGCTAGAATTTATATGATTTGAGGCTCGTATAATATGCGGACAACTAAAAAGGTTGTCCGCTATTTTACTAAAGGAAACTTTTGCATAGAAAGAACGTCTATTATATAATAATTTATGTTAATATGCGAATTAATGCTAACAAGCTATATAAATAAAGTGTGAGGAGTTTATATGAAGCTGGCAGGAAAAAGAAGCAACAGTATATATAAGGGAAACAATAATACATATAAGAAAAATAATAACATATTTAAAAGAAACAATAACAGATTTTTTATGATAATTGCAATTGCCGGAATCCTTTTAATTCTTTTTACCTGGAAGGTATTAATCCCCGGATACCAGGCTGTTGTGGCGGGAAAGAACAACGGTTATGGCCAGGTAACTGAAGACAATGGCAATAAGAGCGGTGTTACTGAAGATGAAGAAATATCCAAACAGCTTCCGATTGATGAAAATATTGAAGAAAAGGTTAAGGAGATAAGTGACGACCTTACGCTTGGTGTAACAGTTGAAAAGCCTTATCCTGAGAAACTTGTGGAAGATGACGGCATTAATATATTAATTATGGGTGAAGACAAGGAAAATTACCTTTATGATACTTTGGGAATCATAAGTATAAGCCGGGAAGCTAAAAAGGTTAAATTAATTATGATTCCGAGAGATTTGTATATTAAATATAATCCTAAAATTATCGAATTGCTAAGAGAGGCTAATCTGGCAGATGTACCGGGAGTTCTCAAAATTAACTATGCCCACCATATTGGTGTAATGCTAAAATATGAAGGGGATTTTAAAACATACTCAGCGAGTTTCCTGGCACAGATTATAAAAGAGAAATTCGGCATAAAGATTAATGATTACGTAAAGACAAACCTGCAGGGTTTCAGGGATATTGTAGATGTATACGGGGGAGTGGAGATTAATGTTCCCTATGATATGAATTATGACGACCCTCTTCAGGATCTGTCCATTCACCTGAAAAAAGGCCCACAAAGATTAAATGGAGAGCAAGCCGAAGGTTTTGTAAGGTTCAGGCAGGGTTATACAGAAGAAGGAGAATATTTCGAAATAGGGGATGTAGGCAGAAAAGAGAATCAGATTGCATTTATAAAAGCTTTTGCCAGCCAGGCAGGAACTTTGTCAAATATTGATAAAATTCCGGAGGTAATTAAAATTTTAGGGAAGAATGTCCAGCATAGTATTGGTGTGGGGGATGTGCTTACTAAATATATGAGCCTTGCCAAGGACATTATCATCAACAAATATGATATTGAAGGATTAACTTTGGAAGGGAAAATGCAAAATATCAATGGGGTATTTTACATTGTAATAGACGACGGAGAATAGTGAGGATACAGAAAGTGAAAATTGATAGCATTAAAGATAGCAATAGCAGCAATAATGTCAATAGCATTAATAATAGAAACATCCTAATAAGCAATAATCCAAATATAAACAATAGATCAAATATAAGTAATAACCCTTATTTCCTTATGGCACTTCTCCTGGTGCTTTGGGGCTCCTTTGCAGCGGTAAGCAAACTTGTACTTAAAAATATTGACAGTTTTCAAAGTCAATTCTATATGTTTGCCATTGCATTAATTTCTATGACATTAGTTTTAATGTTTAATGGCAGGATAAAGGTACTGGTGTCTTTGACAATAAAAGATTATTGCTTTCTATTTCTAAGCTCGGTTTTTTCATTTGGATATTATTTTTTCTATATGATGGCTTTAAAGATTATACCTGCTGTTGAAGCCTCGATGCTAAATTATTTATTTCCAGTAATGATATTGATTTTTTCTGTTCCAATAAACGGAGAAAAACTTGATAAGAAAAAAGTGGTTTCAATATTATTAGGTTTTCTGGGAATGATAATAATTTTGACCAATGGAAATTTCCAAAATGTAAAAATGACCAATATAAAAGGTGATTTACTGGCTATTTCAGGAGCAATTTGCTGGGGCATTTTTTCTAATCTGGGTAAGAAGAACAGAATAGACAATTTTATAAGTAATTATATTTTTGTAGTTATGAGTTTTGTTTTTTCATGGATATGCATGAGAGCGTTTTCAAGTTTTGTCGTTCCGGATTTCAAATCATTTGGGGGATTAATTTGGCTAAGCCTCAGCAACATTGTTTTTTCATACTATATCTGGTTTAAAGCTTTGAAGAATGCCTCATCATCTCTTATAGCCAGCTTATCCTTCATTACTCCATTTATAACTCTGGTATTTATTAAGTTCTTGTTAGGGGAAGATATAACCTTAATTCAGTTCACTGGCCTTATTATTATACTTCTTGGAACAGCGGTACAATCGATAAAACTAAGAACAAAATATTAGAATAATTTTTGTGTAAAGTTGAGAGACTTCTTGATGCTTGGTTAACGGGCAAAGGAACCCTGGATTTTCTGGAAACATATTATAATACCAGTAAAAATCTACTGGGGTATGTAAATGATGTATTTTTTCAGAACGCTCAGAGAGATGCCATATAACAGGGCCAAAGCGGTCGATTATGCCCACAGATGGGCTTATGGTAGAAATCCATCCTATTATGACTTTGAGCATATTGGAGGAGATTGTACCAACTTTGCTTCACAATGTATATATGCCGGGAGCGGAGTAATGAATTTTACGCCTGTATATGGTTGGTATTATATTGATTCATATAACAGGACACCCTCCTGGACAGGTGTGAATTACTTATATAATTTTCTGGTGGGAAACAAGGGGGTAGGACCTTACGCTGAAGAGGTAGATGTAGAAGACATAAAACCTGGAGATATTATCCAATTATCCTTTGGAGGAGGAATTTTCCACCATTCACCGGTTGTGGTCAGTACAGGATATCCTGTTAAATTAAATAATATCCTGGTTGCCGCTCATACTGATGATGTAGATAACTATCCTTTAGTCAACTATCAGTGGGAAGCTATAAGGTTTCTGAGTATTAAAGGGGTAAGGGTATATAATTAAAGTATGTCATAAGCTGCTAATCCAAGGACTAATATTCCAGAGGATAAAACAAGAGCATACTATAATGCCAATGTATGCTCTTGAATATTAATATATGATCTTGGTAAGTGGTTTAGCTTCTATAACTGGCGTTTATTTTTACATAATCATAGGAAAAGTCGCAAGTCCACATTCTGTCCGCAAATTTACCATTATTGAGCTTTATTAATATTTTAACTTCCTCATTTTTAAGGATTTCCTTGGCTCTTCCTTCATCAAAATTCACAGCTGCGCCGTTTTTGCAAACCATAAGATCCCCTATGAAGATATCTACACGTTCGGGATCGAAATCTGCGCCGGAATAACCTATTGCAGTCATAATTCTTCCCCAGTTGGCATCTTCTCCGAAAATGGCTGTCTTTACAAGAGGTGATTTGGCAACTGCACTTACCGCAGCATATGCATCAGCTTCAGTGGCAGCTCCTTCAACAGATATTTCCACCAGCTTGGTGGCTCCTTCTCCATCTCTTGCAATCATGCGTGACAGAGCTGTACAGGCTGTATTTAGAGCTTCCTTGAAAATTTCATAATCTTTTCCTTCCGTTACGATACCCGGATTGTCTGCCAAACCGTTAGCTAATACAAGGACCATATCACAAACACTGGTATCGCCGTCTACAGATATTCTGTTGAAAGTGCGTGCAACTACTTCCTTTAGGGCTTTATCCAGCAGTTTTCTGGATATATTAATATCAGTTGTAAGAATTCCTATCATGGTAGCCATATTTGGATGTATCATTCCAGAACCCTTTGCCATTCCGCCAAGAGTAACTTTCACACCCTGTATTTCAAATTCTAAAGCTATTTCCTTTGGCATAAGGTCTGTAGTCATAATGGCTTCTTCTGCGTCATGGCCTCCGTCTGGAGTCATGGATGCAACAGCTTCTTCAAGCCCTTTTAATATGGCTTCCTTGTCTAAAGGCTTACCGATAACACCTGTGGAACCAATCAGAATGTTTTCCGGATTACATTCCAGTAGTTCCGCAGCATAAGCTGTAATTTCCTTTGCGTCATTGTATCCTTGTTCTCCTACACAGGCGTTTGCATTACCACTATTTATGATTATAGCATTGACAAAACCATTTTTTATATGTTCCATTGTTACTTGTAGGGAATGTCCTTTGACTTTGTTGGTTGTGAATACACCAGCTGCTGCTGCACTATCTTCTGAACAGATTAAAGCCAGATCTTTTTTGCCATCTTTCTTTATACCGCAAGCTACTCCTGTAGCGAAGTACCCTTCAGGAGCAGTAACTCCACCATCAATTATACGCATTATTATCACCTCTGTATTTAATTCAAGGGGATACCCCATAGCTAAGAAAAACTTTA
>DULL01000086.1 GCA_012840395.1 Clostridiaceae bacterium
ATAGTTAAATTATACAGAAAGAAAAATTCTTATTCAATAAAAGATGAGCATTTATTTGTTTTTTTTACACTCCCTTGACACTCTAAAACAATTGCTATATTATGTTTGTAATATTATGTTTTTAAATGAAAACTAATCTAATATATGAAGGCAAAAGAAAATTATAAAAACGATGATTAAGAGGAGTAATCAGAAAATGGCCCAAAGAGAGGAAGGATCACCGGGTGCAAGTCCTTCCGGGTACAGGCTGATGAAGGTCGCTTATGAGTTCTGCAGTTGAACAGGCAAATCTGCCTTCAGTAGATTGCAGCGGCATGGACCGTTATTCCAAAAAGTAGCCCTGTTATCAGGGAATTGTGGTGGTACCGCGGAAGAATAGCCTTTCGTCCATTTTTTGGATGAGAGGTTTTTTTACTTCAAGTAAGTTATTTTAATCCTTGAGCGAAGCGAGTTTGATGTTAAACCCGTGCTTGTGTGGAATCACAAGTATTATTAATTTTACGTGAAATTAAGAAAAGATTAAAATTAAGTTTAAATTTATTAGGTAAATAATTCAGTAATGATTCAGGAGGAATTAGAAATGGAACAGGAAAAAATTCTTGCAAAAACTTATGACCCTGCTCAAGTAGAGGACAGGATTTACAATGAATGGACGAACAAAGGCTATTTTCATGCCAATATTGATGAAAATAAAAAACCTTTCACTATAGTGATACCTCCCCCAAATATCACAGGGCAGCTTCATATGGGGCATGCTCTTGATAATACACTTCAGGATATCCTAATAAGATGGAAAAGGATGCAGGGTTATTCAGCTCTTTGGCTTCCAGGTACAGACCATGCAAGTATAGCTACTGAGGCTAAGATTGTTGAAGCTATGGCAAAGGAAGGGCTTACCAAAGAGGATATTGGAAGAGAGAAATTTTTAGAGAGAGCCTGGGAGTGGAAAAGAGTTTATGGAGGAAGAATTGTTGAGCAGCTTAAAAAATTAGGTAGCTCCTGTGACTGGGACCGTGAAAGATTTACAATGGATGAAGGCTTATCCAGAGCCGTACTTGAGGTTTTTATAAGATTGTATAAAAAAGGCCTCATATACAGGGGAGAAAGAATAATTAACTGGTGTCCAAAATGTAATACCTCTATTTCTGATGCTGAAGTTGAATATGAAGAGAAGGAAGGGCACTTCTGGCATATTAAGTATCCCATTAAGGGCAGAGACGAGTATATAGTAATAGCTACCACCAGACCTGAGACAATGCTGGGAGATACCGCTGTTGCTGTACATCCTGAGGATGAGAGGTATAAGCATCTGGTTGGATGTTATGCTATACTTCCCCTTATGAACAGAGAGATACCTATTATAGCCGATGAATATGTAGAGAAGGATTTTGGAACAGGAGCTGTTAAAATTACTCCTGCTCATGATCCTAACGACTTTGAAATTGGATTGAGGCATAATCTTTCTCAGATAAAAGTAATCGGCGATGACGCAACTATGACAGAAAATGCAGGGCATTATGCCGGCATGGACAGATATGAAGCAAGGAAGCAAATAGTCGAAGATCTGAAGAACCTGGATCTGCTTCTGAAAATAGAAGATCACACTCATAATGTTGGAACCTGTTACAGATGCAGTACTGTTATAGAACCGCTGATATCAAAACAGTGGTTTGTCCGTATGGAGCCCCTGGCAAAACCTGCAATTGAAGCTGTAAAAAATGGTACCATAAAGTTTGTGCCTGAAAGATTTTCCAAAATATATTTCAACTGGATGGAAAATATACAAGACTGGTGTATTTCCAGACAGTTATGGTGGGGACACAGAATACCTGCTTACTATTGCCAGGAATGCGGGTTCACAATGGTTGAACACCAAAAACCGGAAAAATGCAGCAAATGCGGAAGTACTGATATAGAACAGGATCCCGATACTCTTGATACCTGGTTCAGTTCAGCTCTCTGGCCTTTTTCCACCCTTGGATGGCCTGATGAGACTGAAGATTTGAAATATTTTTACCCCACTGATGTATTGGTTACAGGATACGATATTATTTTCTTCTGGGTAGCCAGAATGATCTTCTCGGCTTTGGAGCACACAGGCAAGGAACCCTTTAAATATGTTTTTATCCATGGAATTGTGAGGGATGCTCTGGGCAGGAAGATGAGCAAATCCCTGGGGAACGGTATTGATCCTCTTGAAATAATAGAACAGTACGGTACAGATGCCCTGAGATTTACTCTTACAATAGGAATTTCTCCAGGTAATGATTTAAGATTCTCAACAGAAAAGGTTGAGTCCAGCAGGAATTTTGCCAATAAAATATGGAACGCTGCAAGATTTGTGTTGATGAATTTTGATGATGATTTAGATTTCAGCAAAGTTGATGTAAATAAGTTTACCATAGCAGATAAATGGATTCTAAGCAGGATGAATACAATTATTAAAGAAGTTACTGAGAACCTGGAAAAATTTGAAGTTGGAATTGCCCTGCAAAAGATATACGAGTTTATATGGGAAGAATTCTGCGACTGGTATATTGAACTGGCTAAGCCAATGATTTATGACAGGGAGAACCCAAGCAGGCTGGAGGCACAATATGTATTAAATCATGTTCTCAGCAACTCCATGAAGCTGCTGCATCCCTTCATGCCTTTTATAACAGAGGAAATTTATCAGCACTTAGTTGATATAGATGAGAGCATCATGATTTCTAAATGGCCTGAATACAGAGAAGAATACAATTTTGAAGATGACGTGGAAAAAATGGAATTGATTATGAGCGCTATAAAGAGTATAAGAAATATTCGGGCTGAAATGAATGTGCCGGTTTCAAGAAAAACCAAACTGATATTTGTCTCAGAGAGAGCAGAAATGGGCAATATTATTTCTGAGGGAGAGAAATACTTTATCAGGCTGGCGGGAGCATCAGAGGTAGTATTCCAGTCTGACAAGCATGGCATACCCTCTACAGCCGTAAGCGGAGTTATACCAGGAGCGCAGATTTATATTCCTTTAGAAGACCTTATAGACATTGATAAGGAAATAGAAAGGCTGGAAAAAGAAAAGGCAAATCTCGAAGGCGAACTAAAGAGAGTTGAAGGAAAGCTGAACAACAAGGGATTTATTTCAAAGGCTCCTGAAAAAGTTGTCCAGGAAGAAAGAGAAAAGCAGGCTAAATATCAGGATATGTATAATAAGGTTGTAGAACGACTGAACGCATTGAAGGGATAGAAGCATGGGGAAGCGAAGGGACGGTTCTTTTGCTTCCAATTTGTTGTATTATACTTTATTAGAGGTGATTATGTGTTTTTCGGGTTTGTCAGAGTGGGAGCTGCGGTTCCAACCCTAAAAGTGGCAAATTGTGAGTACAATAGCCAGGAAATCATTAATATCATAAAAAAGGCTGATGATGTGGGAGTTCAGATACTGGTTTTCCCTGAGCTTTCCGTAACAGGATGCTCCTGCGGTGATTTATTATACCAGAGGACCCTCATCAGAGAAGTTGAAAAGCAATTGTATAAGATTGCTGAGAGCACAGTTGGTTCTGATATTGTTATTATTGTTGGAGCACCTGTGCTTGCTGAAGGAAAGTTATTCAGCTGTGGTATTGTTATCAATAAGGGTAAGATATTAGGAGCAGTTCCTAAAACCCATGTCAGCAGCAAAGGACCTCAATCAGATGGAAGGTGGTTTTCATCCGGACTTGAGGCAGTTAACACAGAAGTTGATTTGTGTAATCAGAAAGTTCCTTTTGGAGTAGATTTGCTGTTTAGAGCCAGGATAAAATCCAATAAGTTTGCTAGTGACAGCGATATTATAGATAGTATAAATACTGTGGATAGAAATACTGAATATAATACGGATATATATAAAAGGAACAATGATGCGGATAAACATGCAGAAGATAATAATACAATTCTAAATGCAGATAACAGTACAGATAAAAATATAGAAAAATGCGCAGATAAATATGAGAATAAATGCCTGGATAAAGATGCAGTGGAGTATAGCAGCGTATGCTTTGGGGTCGAGATTTCACAAGATATGTGGAATCCTCTCCCTCCCAGCTCCTATCAAGCCTTATCCGGAGCGGTTATAGTATTTAACCTTGCAGCAGAGGCAGAACTGGCGGGAAGGCATAAACACAGAAAAGAGCTTATCAGGCAGCAATCAGACAGATGCAAAGCAGGATATGTATATGCGTCATCGGGCATTTATGAGTCTACAACTGATAAGGTTTTTGGAGGTTATTCATTAATAGTAGAGAACGGTAGGGAATTAAATGAATCCGAGAGATTTTCACTTGAAAGCCAGTTGATTTATTCAGAAATTGATGTTGAGAAATTAGAAAGTATCAGACTGAAGGATGCAAATTTCACTTTCAATAGTTTATCTGATAAATTAAATGACTATAGAATTATTGAGTTTATGATTGAAGGCAGGAAATATGACAGACTGAACAGGCCGGTTTCTCCCCATCCTTTTATTCCTTTTGCCCAGGAGGAAAGAGATGCCAGATGCAGTGAAATATTCTCTGTGCAAACTGCAGGATTGGTTAAGAGAATTATGCATACTGGACTTAAGCATGGGGTAATTGGAGTTTCGGGTGGACTGGATTCTACGCTGGCACTTCTAGTAACTGTCAAAGCCTTTAATGTGCTGGGATTACCTCCCCAGAACATCCTGGCGGTTACCATGCCGGGATTTGGTACAACCGATTCCACCCATGGCAATGCATTAGGTCTTATGAAAGCCTTGAACACCAGCATCAGGGAAATTGATATTAGAGATGCTTGTATTCAGCATTTTAAAGATATAGGCCATCCTGCTGATACACATGATGTTACCTACGAAAACGTCCAGGCAAGAGAAAGAACCCAAATACTTATGGATATAGCAAATAAAATAGGAGGACTGGTTATTGGCACAGGAGATTTGTCGGAACTTGCTCTTGGATGGTGTACATATAATGGGGATCATATGTCAATGTATGCCGTTAATTCAGGTGTTCCCAAGACCCTTATACCTCACATTATCAGATGGGCTGCTGGTAATATTGATGTTGAAGGAATCAATAAGGATATTGTAATGGAATTATTAAATAATATTATTGACACACCTATTACTCCAGAATTATTGCCTCCTGATTCCGGGGGAGAAATCAACCAGAAGACTGAGGATATTGTAGGTCCTTATGAATTACATGATTTTTTCATTTATCATATTTTGGGATACGGAGCATCCCCTGAGAAGATCCTGTTCCTGGCGGAGCAGGCCTTCAAAGGTAAATACTATTTATCAGATATTAAGAGATGGCTTAAATTATTTTTAAATAGGTTTTTCAGACAGCAGTTTAAGAGATCCTGTCTCCCTGATGGACCGGGAGTGGGCTCAATAAGCATGTCTCCCAGAGGGGAATGGATCATGCCCAGTGATGCTGATGTAACAATATGGCTAAAAGGCCTGGATTAACGATTAATTTTTTAATAATTTCATAAAAATGTAGATTTTGGACATTTTTTAATATATATTCTTGTAAATTTCCTTTCAAGAAATTAATAAATATGTTATAAATATTGATAAGTAACTTTATTTATCATGAGCTATAACTATATTGATAAATATAATAAATAATAAAAGAAAGGAAGTGTTTTTTGGTGAGAGTTTTGCTTTTATGAGCAACCTCTCATTAATAATAGTATATGAGTTTATATGACAATTGGATAAAACAAGCGTCAGAACATACAACACAAGAAGAATATAATAAGTTCTGGGCTCAATATTTTGAAAAGGAAACAAAAAATTATGAATATATCCTTGAAAATCATAATGAAGTAGTAAGTGGAACGCTTAAGGAATTAGCAGAAAAGTTTAATATGGATACAGTTACTATGGTGGGGTTTCTTGATGGCATAAATACCAGCCTTAAAGAGCCTCTTAATATTGAGGAGCTTACTGAAGACAGCCAGATAAAGCTGGAAGTTGATTTTGAAAAGCTTTATTTTAATATGCTTGAAGCAAAAGCCGATTGGCTATATAATCTCCAACAATGGGAGGGCGTACTGCCCCAGGAAAGAAGAACTGAAATTACAAAAGAGTATAGGCGGTCTAAGATGGCAGTAAGTAATAAAATTGGGAGAAATGACCCATGCCCCTGCGGAAGCGGAAAGAAATATAAGAAGTGCTGCGGTAAATAACCATTAATATGGCAAATATCCGTTACATAGCATAATAATTCATCTTTGAACACAAGTGAGGACATTAGGAATGTCAATTGTTGCGTTAGTTAGATGTGAAAGTTATGAATACAATGAGGTTAAAAAGGCTGTTGAAAAAGGACTTGATTTATTAGGCGGTGTATCCCGGTTTTCAAAGGAAGGAGATAAAATACTTCTAAAACCAAATCTGGTAGCTGCCGATCCGCCCGAAAGATGTTCAACAACAAACAATATAGTTTTTAAAGCAGTGGCGGAAGCATTTGTTAATACTGGTGCCATAGTGAAATATGGCGATTCTCCGGGAGTACATAGTCCTGAATATGCTGCAAGAAAAGCTAAAATTGAAGAAGCGGCCAATGAGGTTGGAATAGAAATTGCTGATTTTCATAATGGTCAAGAGGTCTTCTTTGAAGAAGGGATTCAGAATAAAAGATTTATTATAGCAAATGGCGTTGTGGAAAGTGACGGCTTAATTAGCATATCAAAATTTAAAGCCCATGGATTTGCAGGAATTACCGGCGCAGTAAAAAATCAGTTTGGTTGCATACCTGGGCCTCTGAAAGGTGAGTTTCATGCTAAAATAACCGATTCCACACTATTTGCCAAGATGCTTGTAGATATCAATAATTTGATTAAGCCCAGGCTGTATATTATGGATGCTGTTTATGCCATGGAAGGAAACGGACCAAGAAGCGGAAGACCAAGAAAATTGAACTTGCTGCTTTTTTCTGAAGATCCTGTTGCTATTGATTCTACCGCCTGTAGAATAATAAACCTGAATCCGGAATATGTCCCCACTATTGTTTATGGTAAGGAAGGAGGGCTAGGTACATACCTCCAGGAAGAAATCCAGTTAGTAGGAGATGATATAAACTCTTTTTACGCCCCTGATTTTGATGTAAAAAGAGAGCCGGTCAGACCATTTAAGCAAAGTGGAGCTATAAGGCTTCTCAAAAATGCTCTTGTGCCCAAGCCCCATATATTCAGTTCCAAATGTGTAAAATGTGGTGTTTGTGTTTCGGTTTGCCCTGTAAAACCAAAAGCTGTGAACTGGCATGATGGAATAAAGGACAAGCCTCCTACATATGTCTATAACAGGTGCATAAGATGCTTCTGTTGTCAGGAACTATGTCCTGAAGGAGCAATTGAGCTTAAAGTTCCGGCTTTAAGGAAAATTTTCAAAAGATATAAGTATTAAGTTTAAGTAAAAGCTAAATATTATAGAATTTATGTTAATAAAATATTGAATAATTGGATTAATTATTTACAAAAATTTGATAGTAAGGAGTTTTGAAACGATAATAGCTGGATCGTATTTTAACTGATTTTTTGATTAATGTAATTATTACATAAATTCTATTGTTCAAAGATTCATTGGTTCATTAGTTCAAAAATATCACTGGCAAGTTTAAGCCTGGAGATTAATTTCTAGAAATAAAGCATTATTGTGAAGCATTATTCTATTGTATGTTTATTATTATGGTATTATAATTAGATAAGGAGTAATTAATTTATTATAATTATTATAATTAGTACATATCAATAGCAAGTAGAAAAAGAAGTAGGAAAGATTATTACCAAAAGAAGTATACTAACCTGAAGAGCATACTAACTTTTAAGTATTTATTTATTCTTTGGGGGTCTTGTAAATGTTATATTTAGCGATTGCAATTGGAATCATCTTTTGTTCTTTTTGGGTAGCTCAAATCATTTTTGTCAGAAGGCATCTTAAGTGGACTGAAAAATTAATACCATCGGGAGATATTGATAAAGATGTAGGTGTAAGTATTATTCATCCAATAAAAGATTTAGATTATGAATTTGAAAAAAATCTTGAATCATGGATGAATCAGAATTATTGCGGTCCTGTGCAGCATATCTTCAGTTTTCAGGATCCAAAAGATCCTGCTATCAAAGTGGTGAAGAAATTTATTGAGCGTTATCCAGAAATTGATATGACTATTACAGTAAATCCGATCATACCCGGATTAAACGGAAAAAGTTCGAATATGGTTCACGGTATGAAACTGGCCAAGTATGACATTGTTCTTTTTGGAGACAGTGATGTTAGAGTTAAACCTGATTTTATTGTAAAAATGGTTAGGCCATTAAAAGATGAAAATGTTGGTATTACAACCTGTGGACAGGTTAATATTGGCGGAAGGGATTTTTGGACGAGGTTTTTTACTTTTATTCAGAACAGTGAAACTGATTTCATGTGGGCTTTTTTCACAAAGATTGGTATGGATGTTGGCGCAACAGGTGCGGCATTCGGAATGAGAAAGCAGCTATTAAAGGATATAGGTGGTTTGGAAGCTTTTGGAGGTTCTCTGCTGGAAGATTTGCATCTGGGAAATACACTCTACAGAATGGGTTATAAACTTGAATTAGGACCATTTATTGAGTGCCATGTGGATAAACTGGCTAAAGAAAAATCACTTAATTATGCGAAAAGAATAGCAGTAGGAATAAAAACTCATATAGCTTTTGAACTGCCTACATTTTTGCTAATATTGTTCTGGTATTGGGCATTACTTTTAGTTTCACTTATTATGAGAGATAAGAGCCTTTTAATCCTTTCATTAATATTTATAGCACTGCGAATTGTTCACGGACTTGCCATGAGGGTGGTAACTAAGAACAAGATTATGCCTGTGGATTTTATTATGGGCCCTGTATTTGATATTTTCGGAACCTGCGCTCTGTTATATGCCTTCAAGAATCCCTGTGTATTATGGAGGGGAATTGAGTATGAAGTAAGAAAAGGAGGCTATATTGAAGGTATTAACTTTGTGGAAGAGATTGCGCTGGAAGAACAGGTTGCAGAAGAAGATTATTAAATAATACACTTTTAAAATAGAATATTTGAAGATAGAAAGTAACCTATTGCTTAATTACCAGCGTAACTTTATTAAGAAAAAAATAGCGCTAACATAAAAGTTAATTTGCAACACTATAAGTTTTATGTATGTAAAAAAGTCTGTAAAATAAGCTTGCTGAAAAATAGAGACGAGACTGTGAGGGAAACTCTGTAAAGTAAGCCTCCTATGAAAAATAATGTTTCATAGGAGGCTTTCATAAATCGTTAGTGGCATATAGATGAATAAAAGACAATGAATATATATAGAATGTAATTTTATGTGTACACATAAAGGATACTTATAGGGTATATTTATGAATATAGAATTTATTAACGGAATATACGAGACATACTATCAGATTTTCATGGAATATATCCTGTATGTTTTATAATGTTTTGCTCCAATGCTTTCTATGTCTTTCCTCATATTTACATTAGTTTCACCTATAGTTGAGGCTTCCCCATACTTATATCCTTTTTTAATGCCATTAATAAAAATTTGATAGTATATTGCGTGAGACACACCTTTTTTTCTGAATTCAGGAACCACGAACATGGCAAAAACCCTGGCACAATTAATCTTCCTTTTATACCACAAATATTTTAAGGCCGAAATAGGAGTTATCCGCCCGTTGAGATGTATGAGGAGCTGATTATAATCAGGTAAAGCTAATCCAAAGCCTATGGCTTCGCCTTCTGACCTTGCTAAAATAATTAAATCGGGATCAGCATAAGGCAGAAGCTTTTTTACCATACCTTTAATTTCTTCAAGGGACGGAGGGACAAGATCCGGCCATTCAACCGGAATAGCAAGATCCAGGACATGCTTTATATCTAATACTTCTTTATCAATGTTTTTAATACTCAGTGACTCGACAGTAAAGTTATATTTCTTTTTGGCATACTCTATGATTTTATCAGGATTCTTTTTAAACAGGTCAGTTGGCTCCAAGAAATAGGCAAAAACATCATAATCCTTAGTAAACCCATATCTTTCAATGAAATCTTTGTAATAGGGAGGATTGTAGCTATTCATTATAACAGGAGGCTGATCAAAACAGTTAACAAGTAGTCCCTTGCTTTCATCATCATCAGTACCTGTAGGAGATACAGGACCTCTGGCAATCTGAATTTTATTTTCTTTGAACCATTTAATTGCGGTGTCAAAGAGACTTTTCGCAACATCGTAGTTATCAATACACTCAAATAAAGAAAAATGCCCCATCATAACACCTTTTTTACTATTAAGTTCATTATCTATACCTGCAAATATTCTTCCTACAGGTTTGCCATCCAGGAGAGCAAGATACATAACATGTTTTATTTTTTTCATTGACGGATTTTTTGAGTCATCAAGAGAATCTTTCAGATCCTTTATTAGAGGAGGCACCCAGCAATCATTTCCTTTATATATTTTCCATGGAAGGTATAAGAATTTCTTAAGATCAGATTTTGTGGATACTTGTATTACTTTAAGATCCATTTATAAAGCCCCCTTGGTGGATAGATTTTTATTATAAAATTAGTCCTGTTATGTTTGCCCAATAATCCAAGTTTACTGATAATTTAGATAAAAAAGATTACTATGAATCTTTTTATACATAAAATTATACCATAAAAACCTAAGTATCTACCATAATAGTAGATGTACTGGTTTAATTATTTTCCTTACGATTGTTAAATATCTTTGATATGTTTTTTATATCTGTCTAAAGGAATACTTTGAAAAAACCTTAGAAAACCAAAGAACAGATTAGAAAAATATGTACAAATTGGAAATATAATTATATAATAAAAATATTATTGATAAAAAAAGGTGAATAAATACCAGATATTATGTGTAAGTACAACTCTCTACAGAATTATTCATCATGTACCAAATTGCATGGTTTCGTTAACACAAAATCCGTAGCAGATAAAAAAGAATATTAAAATGGGAGGAATTATATGGGTATTCTTGATAAACTTTTTAAGAAAAAGGTTTCTGAAGAAGAACTAAATGAGTTCTTTCAAAAAAAAAGGTCATGGAAAGTATATTAGGAAAACAATATCACATGGTAAGCCATGCTATTATTCCTTTCAATGTTGGTGGCACAGTAGATATATACATATATCCTCATGCAATTGAAGGTACAGCGTTTGCAACTATGGAATTAATTGAATATAAAAATGTGGATTTTGATGCTAGCAATATATTGAAATTTTAGTGAAAAAATGAAATACAAGGTGTGAGTTTCATGAAAGGATTTAAAGTACCAGAAAAAAAGATTAATTTGGAAATAAAAAAAAGGTTAATAAATGCTACACCAATAATTTTAATCACAATGATAGCAGGATTTTATATCGGATTATCTAGGATTGGTTCTAGTGGTAATCTATATATAGTAATTCCTATAGCAATCTTGATCAGCTCTTTTGCAATTTTTATTGGTATTCGCCGTGGTTATAGGATTAATTATGAATCATTTACTCCATTTAAAATTGTGTTAATGGATGATTATATAAGCAGATATCAAAAAAACATTCCTGAAATAAAAATTACAAAATCAGAAGTAGTATCAATAACCGAGGATATAAAGAATGGAATAACAATAAAAACCAAAACCCCCAGCAAGTATATTTATATCCCAAATATTATTGAGAGATATGACGAATTGAAGGAATCATTATCTCAATGGATGGAAATCAAAAGTGTTGAGAAGAATAAAAATCAATTCCTTCAGATTATTGCAGTTCCTGGCATTATAATCGGATTCGGGCTAGTTATGCTAAGTGATTCTTCATATATAGTAATTCCAGTTGGGATTTCACTATTGTTGATATTTGTATGGAGTACATATTATATCCAGGCAAGTCCCCATGTAGATACCAGGATTAAGAAGAATATCTTTGTAAGCTTATTCCCGGCTTTAATTATTTTATATAAAATATTATCTTTCATATTCTAAGTTTCAATATTTTACCTGAACTAGACGAGGTGGTTCATATAGGATGTTATTTTTCACATAACAATGCACCTGCGAAAACGGTGTGAAAGGTCTGCGTACAAAGGTTAAGTACTTGAAGACCAAGTCCGGGCAGCACACCACACTGCTAAAGCTAATCGAGTAGGTGACTGTAAAAACTAAACCTGAACGCCACAGAGGCTTTTCAGTTAACTAAAAATAATACCCGTTATCCATGATTTGCACGGCATCGAACGACATTCGACAAAGCACTCAAGTTAATACAGACCGGAGGAGGTACATAACAAATGAATGTAAAAATACGTAAATGGGAATTAGATGATGCCCAGGATCTTGTTATTGCTATAAATAATAAAAAGGTGCAGGATAATTTGAGGGATGGTATACCATTCCCATATACACTTTCTGATGCACAGATGTTTATATCTTCTATATTGAGCGCTGAGAAAGACAGCCAATATGTCTGGGCTATAACTGTTGATAATAAAGCTATCGGCTGTATAGGTGTATATCGTAAAGATAATATACATAAATATACTGCTGAAATGGGGTATTATATTGCAGAACCATGGTGGGGTCGGGGAATCGCTACAGCCGCAGTAAAAGAAGCCTGCGATTATATATTTGGAAATACAGATATTATACGTATTTTTGCTACACCTTTTGCAAATAATATTGCATCATGTAGAGTTTTAGAAAAAGCAGGATTTGTTCTGGAAGGGACATTAAGAAAAAATGCGGTTAAAAATGGCGAAGTACTTGACATGAAAATGTATGCACAAATAAAGGAATAAAGTTTTTTTGGGAGGTGTTGTTTGAAGGAGTTAATTATTAACGCGTCAGAGTCAGGATAAAGCTTTCAGTCTAAAAATGATAGAATTATTATTTTAAGGGGGTCAGTATATGAATAGTGAGGTAAATCAAAATATAATAAGCCTGGAGGTTAATTTAACGTTAAGAGATTATAAAAAATATATTTTTGGAACATCTTTCAGTAGCGTGTTGTCTAAAATGATAATTCTTGCAGTTATAGTATTGTTATATCTCATTTCCTTCTCAGTTCAGATATTGAGAAAAGGTGGAACAATTCCATTTACGGTTTTTATTTTATGTTTAGGATTTAGCTTACAACCTTTAATAATTATTTTTTCCGCTAATATGCTGGCCAAGAGGATATACTCAGCCAATAGTGAATTAAGTAAAACTCAGTCATATAATATAACTGATTATGGAATAACACTCAATACCACTAACAGTTATAAAAATGTAAAATGGGAGGAAGTTTTCAAAGTAATAGAATTGAGTGAATATTTTTTGGTCTTTACTTCTCCAACTGCTGAAGGAGCATTTGTTTTGCCGAAGAGATCCTTTATAAATGAAAATCAGATTACACTATTTAAGCAAATAATTACCCAGAACTTAGAGAAAAAAAAACTAAAATTAAAAAGCTGAATTAAAAAACTGCCGTTCTTGGCAGCTACTTCGATGGGTTCAATTTGAAATGACGGGTTTTTACAATGTGTATAGGTTGCCGGCCATTATTATTAATGGTAGAATGTGGTTATATAATACTAGCCCAATATCCGCTCACAGAGTTAAGATTTCACAATTGTAATCACCAATATTCGGAGAGGAAAAGGGCTAATAGATGCGGGAAAACCCTAATAGGACATGTTTATCTTTTATTCATGTGAGAAACCAAGTTTGAAGGTAGAATTAAATGCTGTGACAGTCAATAAAAATATCCTGGGAAAGTTTTGAGGTGGAGAATTTGGAAGTTTCACTATAAGTAATTAATTGTAGAAGCTAACATTTTGATTATTTTCAGGGCATATGGCCGAAGATAAAGCTTCAGGCCGTTATGCATGAATTTTATAGGTGAAGAAGCTATGATTACTATAGAAACAGTAGACATATCTCAGCTAGTGGAATGGTTAAATGAAAAAGATGATAAATTGAGATATAATTCATTGCTTTTGTTGGAACACCTTTCAGAGGAATATGATGATGTATATCCTTTTTGGGATATTTTTTGTGAGAAATTAAGAAGTACCAATTCCTATCAAAGAAGTATCGGGGTAAGGCTTATCGCGGCTAATGTTAAATGGGACAGGGAAAACAAAATTGACATTATTATTGATGATTACTTAAGAATCTTAAATGATGAAAAGCCGATTATGGTACGCCAATGTATAAAGTCATTAGGTAAAATAGTTACTTACAGGACAAATTTACATAATAAAGTTGCAAATGGACTTATATTTATTGATATTATGAGTATTAAACCAACAATGAGGAAGCTGATATTAACTGATATTTTAAATATTCTTTTGTTAATAAAAAAATTTTGTTCCTCAGAAGAAATTGATAAATACATTACTAATGCACTTACAGGTGGTTTACTTGATAAGAAAACCATAAAACAATTAGAATTGATGTTGTAGGCCGTACCGCGACAGAAACAATTTTAATTTTGTGTAGGAGTGCAGTATGCAGGATATGATATTTAAGACAAAGGATTTTATTTTTTCTTATCGAGTAGCAGGAATATTAATATACAATGATAAAATATTGCTGCAAAAACCAGTGAATGATAATGGATACTCTTTGCCTTGAGGTCATGTTGCTTTTGGTGAAACATCATATGAAACACTAGTCAGAGAGTTCAAGAAGAAATTGGTGCTGACATAAAGATTGATAGACTTGTAATGATAGGGGAGAATTATTTTCCTTGGGGAAATAAACCTTGCCAGCAAATTGGTTTGTATTATTTAGTATCACTATGCAATGAAACTCAGATACCTCTTGATGGTATATTAAAAGCATATGATGAAATAGGTAATGAACGGATTGATTTAGATTTTTGCTGGATTCCTCTATCCCAAGTTAATGATATTAAACTTTACCCGTTGGAAATAAAAGAAGATATACTATCGCCACCTAAAAATATAAAACATTTTGTAACCTATCGGTATAAACAAGTGAGGTATATAGTCAAACAACAGATAATTTGATGGTAATAGTTTGAAAGGAAGAATTAATATGGCTACTTGGATGTCACATTTCAGGATTGCAGAGTACTTTTTGGATAAACTTGAGAACATATCAGAAATAGAGTTTATTGTTGGAAATATTGGACCTGATTGTGGAGAACCTAATTCTGATTGGAGCGAATTTACACCACCAAGAGAAATAACACACTGGAGAAATGAACGATCAGAATTCGGTGTTGATTTAGATGGATTTTATAATCAATATCTTGCTGAGCCCAATAGATATTTTTCTTTCTATCTAGGTTACTATATTCATTTACTGGCAGATATTGAATGGGAAAAGCAGATCTCTTGTCCTAAGATAAATAAATTTAAATCAGAGTTTGAAAAAAATAAACACTTTATTTGGGACATGAAAAAAGATTGGTATGATTTAGACCATTTATTTTTAAAGGAACATCCTACGTTTAAAGTTTTTTTGGTATTTTCAATGATTGATGAGTTTCCTAATAAATATTTAGACTATTATTCAGATACTGCAATAATTCGGCAAATTAAGTTTATAACAAATTTCTATAAAAACTATAGTGGGGATTTGAACCGTGAATTTATATATTTAACCAAAGAAGAGATGGATAAATACCATAAATAAAGCATGTATGGTAATTCATAATAAGCTAGTTGATAAAGGATTAATGAAGGAACTGCCATCTATGGCTGACTATGAATAACAGCCCTATCAGGCATAGATGGAGGTAATACCGGATTATGTCCAAATACTTGTATTTTCCCATCCTAAAACAGCACCTTTATATATTGTAAAAATGCTCAATGGAATCAGTGGAAGATGGCTGATGATGAAATGTTCTGAATTAAAGCAGGGGTTATGGAAGGACAACTTGTGAAATTCATCCTTTAGATCCTTTTAGATAGAGACAAGTGGGAAATATGGCTTAATGTATAAATATGATAAAAAACTAAATTTTGATACTGCTTGGTCATCAGTATTTGATTACATTAAATAATAAGGTATATAGAGCTGAGGGAAATCCTCTCAGAACATAATATATAGAGTATAAAATATATCAGATAAAATGGAAACCAGTTGCAGAGAAAATTTGAGCATCTTCAATGACGCAATAGTTCGAGAGGTTCTTGATGAATATTTTTTATCAAAAATTTAGGGCTCAATTAAGTATATAATGAGGAGAGATTATCAAAGGACTATTTTTGAATACTTGTGTCCAAATTGCTAAAGTAAAGCTCGAACCCCTAGGGGTTACGGTTATTGAAATTGAAAATGGTGAGGAACTTCCATTTAATAATAAACTACCTTTTGAAAATGACTACTTTGAAAGGCACCAATGCCTAAAGCATGTGTTATTACTTTTTTATTGACTGTTCAGGAAAAAGAATCTATTTGTGAAGAAGGAGAAGAATATGAAAAAAACCCAAGTTTATATTGAAAAATTACATAACTTAAAGGAATGGGACGAATATTTAATGCAAGAATCAGGTTTGCCAGGTCCAAGAGCTAATTTAGAATTAATTCAAGCAGTTGCAGAGGTTGGAAATGAGAGTAGATTTCTACATTTTCTCAGCTATACACCCGATATAGCCCCAGTTAATACCCAACAAGAATTTTTAGCCTGCTGTGGAACTGCAGGATTGGGAAAACTTGTGAAAAACGGAAAATCACAATATTTTAAAAATCTGCGGATACTGTCCTCTGATCCCCGTTGGCGGATACGTGAATGTGTAGCAATGGCACTTCAAATTTTTGGCGAAGAACATATGGAAGAACTTATAACAGAAATGGAAATGTGGGCAAAAGGTAATTGCTATGAAAAAAGAGCTGCAGCGGCTGCACTTTGCGAACCAAAGCTATTGAAAAAGAAAGAACAGTTATCAAAAGTTTTAGAAATACTTGATTATATTACATACTCATTAAAGGATATTATAGACAGAAAAGATGAAGGATTTATTGCGTTAAAAAAGGGATTGGCATATTGTTGGAGTGTTGCCATTGTTGCTTTTCCTGAAGAGGGTAAGCAACGATTTGAAAAATGGGTGATTTCTGATGATAAGGATATTATCTGGATAGTAAAAGAGAATCTCAAAAAAGATAGACTAAAAAGAATGGACAAGGAATGGACAGAAATGCTGAAAAAAGAATTAGTGGACAGATTTGATGAAAATCGAACAGACTAAGTGGTGCAAAAGACAAAAAATTATGATAAATAATATAAATAAGAAATCAAGAAGTTATTTAGTATTTGATATTTTCAGGAGGAAACATGTTAAAACAATCAATTCTTAACTCTTTATGCCTGACAGGTGTATCTTCAACAATTTCTCATATCTTTGGAATTGATGAACCAATATATGCATCAAATTCTTTAAAAGAAATAACGCAATTGACTGACAAATATTTTAACGGTGAAAAAGCTGACAGGGTACTGATATATAATCCGGATGCTATCGCGTTATGGCTATTTCAGAAGTATACAGAATTTTTTGGTGAAATTTTTAAACATACACAAATTGGTTTACCGGTTATTTCAGTAATGCCATCTGTAACACCTGTATGTTTTGCATCAATGTATACAGGAGCAATGCCGGAGATTCATGGCATTAAAGCATATGAAAAACCGGTATTAAGGACAGACACTCTGTTTGATGCGCTAATACGTTCCGGGAAAAGGCTTGCAATTATTTCTACTGCTAATGACAGTATTTCAATGATTTTCCTGGAACGTGAGATGGACTATTATATCTATGATACAACTGAAGAATGCCTTCAAAAGGCATTAGAATTAATAGAACAAGATAAACATGAACTAATAGTTTTATATGATCGCCGTTATGATGCTACCATGCACCGTTTTTCACCAGAGAGTGAAGAATCACTGAAAGTTCTTAAACAAGTCATTAACTCATTTGCCACAATAGCAAAAGCAACTGAAAAAATATGGGCAAAGCATAATACAGTGATTGGCTTTTTAACTGATCATGGATGCCATGAAATTGACGGAAAACTAGGAAGCCATGGATTGGATATGCCTGAAGATATGAATGTTATACACTTTTATGGGTTTCAGCCAAAAAGGTAAAAGAAATCGATAATAGTTGGGAAATGTCTTTATCTAAACCGCAACATGCTGTAGTAGACAGGATATTTGCAAGAATTAAGCAAAAAAATAATTTGATTACAGTCTAAAGGAGTCTAGTAGAAAAAATTGATTAGGATTAGATATGAAACAGAAGCAGATTATAGAAAAGTGGAAGAAATCACCAGGAAAGCCTTTTGGAATTTGTATGTTCCCGGGTGCGATGAACATTACTTGGTTCATATTATGCGGGCCCACAAGGATTTTCTGCCGGAGCTGGATTTTGTGATTGAAGTTGATGGTCAAATAATAGGGAATATAATGTATACAAAAGCAAAACTTGTTGATGAATCCGGTAATAAAAAGGACATCATTTCGTTTGGCCCGGTTTGCATTTTACCTGAGTACCAGCGAAAGGGATATGGAAAAAAGCTGATAGAACATTCCTTTGAACAGGCGGTTGCACTTGGTTATGATGTAATTGTGATATTTGGAAATCCGGGTAACTATGTAAGTCTTGGATTCAAAAGCTGTAAAAAGTACAATGTATGTCTTGCGAATGGAACCTATCCTACAGCGATGATGGTAAAGGAACTAACACCCGGTGTTTTGGGCGGAAGGAAATGGATTTATTATCAAAGCCCGGTATATGAGATAGATCAAGAGGAAGCAAGGCGCTTTGATGAGGGTTTTGAACCTTTGGTGAAAAAATACCAGAGAAATTAATGAATCTTTTTATGAATTTGCTCCGATCTTAAAGAAACATTACCATTTAGCACTGTTATCAAACGACTTAAGCGAATGGAGCAGATATTTGCGTGACAAATTTGAGCTTAATAATTATTTTGATGTAATTACTGTGAGCGGTGACGTAAAAATAAAAAAACCTGATGTAAAAATATTTATGCTTACAGTTGATAAACTGGGACACCAAGCGGGTGATTGCATATTGGTAGATGACAGAAGGTCAAATTTGGATGTTGCACAATCGCTTGGTATGGACACCATACTATTTAATAGCAGAAATGTTCAATATGAAGGAAAAACCGCTGTTAGCTTTCTTGAACTTGTAAATATTCTGATACAACAGTAGTAATTATATGATTATATGACTTAAATCAGAGACCAAATGGGCACACGCATATGATAAGTTCGGAGCAATAACAGATATTGATAAAAAAGAGGAGGCAGCGATTATTCCAGTGCCATGCTTAAGGTATATAACGAAAACCTTCTGAAAGCAGGTATTAATGTTAAAATAAAGCAGGCTGATGAAAATGCCTGGTGTGAAAAGTTTGATGCTGTATCATGTATGACTCAGTCTGTTGCTCATTTTCATACGGAAGAAGACTTGTTAACTGCTTTTAAATCTATGTATGAGAGACTGAATGAGGGTGGAGTTTTAATTATGACACAGGGCACTACTCATTTGACTCTGCAGGATAAATTTCGTTTTGACCTTGTTGTTAACAACAAAGACTTTTCAAGAATTTTTGAATGATTTCATTTCAATAGAGAGCCTGTCTCTGTGATACAAGAGAATTTACCAAAATAGTCTAAAAAAACATTTTCCCGCGGTTTGTTTTTGGTGAAATTGTATAGCAGAATTTCAAACAAAATGATGGATTTGTCTAATTGTGACGAAATTAGTCCTATGCTATACTTCTAATTGAAATACGATATTTTTAACTTTGAATGACTTGTCTTACTGAGTATCTACTATTATTTAAGATTTTGTTGTATACCCAAAATGATTTTACATTCACTTACTGCGTGTCAATTTTTGTTAATAATTGTGTAAGTTATTTACACTTTCAAATCAATAATTAAAGGAGCATTCCTGTAATGAAACAAACTGAACTTTGAAAATAGAAGTACCTCCTGTTAGAATACAGGGTGTAAGATCTGCAGGGCTTACCCCTAATGAATAAGACTAACAACGGAGGTACGTAATA
>DULL01000087.1 GCA_012840395.1 Clostridiaceae bacterium
GCAATCCAGCCTAACATGCCCTGTACTCATTATCAACAGCTTTCGCGGCATAAAAGCTTATGGTTATTAGCTGATTAACTACCGTTTAACAACCGAGGTAATTTACACACTAATTTGGACTTGACTACATTTTTGAAAATAATACTGAATGTTATTTATAATGCATAATTAAAATGCTAATAATTAATGATTATAAAAGATTAGTTTATGATTTATATTGTATTATTTTTGGTGTTGAAAATTCGTAATTGTTAATATTATGATTTTACAGATATTATTAAGATATTATTATAAGGAGTTGTATTGATGGAGAAAAATGAAAAACATAATCTTATTTCAGTTACTCTCAAAAATGGAAATGTTTTAAAGGTTCCAAAAGGAATAACTTTGTTAGAGTTCAGTGAACAGTATGGCATGATGTTCAGAGGTAAGGATAGTCTGCCAATAGTTGCCGGAAAAGTTGATAATGATATTAAAGAGCTAAACTATACCCTTGAAAATGATTGCAAAGTTGAATTTATTGATTTGTCAGTAGAAGATGGGTTAAGGATATATAGAAGGAGCCTTATCTTCATAATGATAAAAGCAGTTAAAGACCTGTATCCTGAAAGAAGGGTAATAATAGGTCATGCTCTTAGCAAGGGCATATACTGTGAAATTAAAGGTGATACAGAGCTAACTGAAGAGGAAGTTAAAAAAATTGAAAAAAGAATGCACGTGATTGTTGACGAAAAGATACCCTTTATTAAACGTGAAATTGATGTGGAAGAAGCAGAGGAGATATTAAAGAGAACAGGAAGATATGACAGGCTAGAAGCAATTGAATACAGAACCAAGCCTTATGCCACAATATATAATTGCGGAGGAACCGAAGATTATTTTTACGGGTATATGGTTCCTCACACAGGTTATATAAATAAATTTTCCCTGGTTTACTATAAATCAGGTATGATAGTTCTTTTTCCACACATCACAAATCCATATATCCTCCCGGAATTTAAAGAGGAAAAGAAACTATTTTCCACTTTGCAGGAATATAAGAAGTGGGGACGCATTTTAGGCGTTGAAAATATTGGTAATCTAAACAGAATCATTAAAGAAGGCGGTATCCTAGATTTAATAAATGTCTCTGAGGCTCTTCATGAAAAGAAAATTGCTCAGATAGCTGATATGATTGCAAACAGTAAACACAAAAAGAAAATCGCACTAATTGCAGGGCCCTCCTCTTCAGGAAAAACAACTTTTGCTCAGAGACTTTCGATACAGTTAAGAGTAAATGGCATTAAACCTGTTACTATTTCTCTGGATGATTACTTTGTAGACAGAGAACATACACCCAAGGATGAATACGGCGAATATGATTATGAAGCATTGGAAGCAATAGACATCAAGCTGTTTAATAAACACCTGAGAGCCCTTATCAATGGGGAAGAAGTAGAAATGCCTGTTTTTGATTTCTACACTGGATGCAGGGCTTGCAAAACCAGAAAACTTAAAATTGATAAAGAACAAATCATTATTATAGAAGGAATACATGGATTAAATGAGAAACTTACCTATGACATTCCGAAAAAAGAGAAGTTCAAGATATATATCAGTGCCCTGACATCAATGAACATTGATGACCATAACAGAATTCCCTCAACTGATACAAGGTACATCAGGAGAATAGTGAGGGATTATCAGTTTAGAAACAGCAGTCCTGTTAATACTATTAAGAGATGGCCTTCGGTACGCAGAGGAGAAGAACAAAATATATTTCCTTTTCAGGAAACTGCAGATGTTATGTTTAATTCATTCTTGATATATGAGCTTGGGGTTATGAAAACATTTGCGGAAGAACTGCTGTCTAAAGTAGATAGATCATACCCAGAATATTCTGAGGCAAAGAGGCTTATAGAGTTTCTAAGCTATTTCTTGCCAATAGAACCTCATGATGTGCCAAGTAACTCAATACTGAGGGAGTTCATCGGAGGAAGTTGTTTTTAATAAAAACATTGCCATTCTATTCCTCTAGTGATAAAGTATTTTATTATTAAGAATTTTAATAGCAATAATTCTTTAGACGTTCATATAAGAACATATATCTAATAAGAGCGTTGTATTTTATTTTATCAATATCAGAAAGGATGCTTTTAATGACAGGACTTGTACACATATATACAGGAAATGGCAAAGGTAAAACAACTGCAGCTGTAGGCCTGGGAGTAAGAGCATATGGAAGAGGTCTTAAGGTTCTTTTGGTTCAATTCCTTAAAGGAACCGTTACAGGTGAAATTAATACTTTAAAACTTCTGGAACCGGACTTTATGGTATATAGGAATGATGAGATAAAGAAATTTATCTGGAATATGACACCTGAGGAAAAAGAAAAAGCCAAGAAGATTCAACAGGATATATTTAATTACGCAAAAGATTCCGTTATGGAATGCAAGAGAGATCTTGTCATTATGGATGAAATTATGGCTGCCATAAAATTAAAGTTTATTGAATTGCAGGATGTTATAGATTTAATAAAAAATAAACCGAATAATATTGAACTAGTATTAACCGGAAGAGATGCACCTGCTGAATTAATAGAACTGGCAGATTATGTTTCTGAGATAAAAGCTATAAAGCATCCCATGGAAAAAGGCATAAAAGCAAGGATAGGAATTGAAAGTTGACATATGGAGGGGGCGCTGAAATGCCAGAAAGCTTTTTAAAGGGTAGACAAGCCTTATATATTAAAGATTTAAGCTATGAAATAAATGAAAAAAAAATATTACATGATATAAACCTAAAAATAAATGCAGGTGAGTTTGTAGGGTTCATAGGCCCTAATGGTGCCGGTAAGACGACATTATTGAAATGTATTAACAGGATTAATAAATATAAAAAGGGACAGATAGAAATAAATGATCAAAATATCGAGAATATAAAGGACCGGGAAATTGCCAGAGAAGTATCGATAATGCATCAGAACACCAACATTTCCTTTCCTTTTCCATCCATTGACGTGGTACTCATGGGAAGATACCCTTATAAAAGAAGGTTCGAGCCAGATACAAAAGAAGATTATGAAATTGCTAAAAGGAATATGGAATACACAAACACTATTAAATTTGAACACTCTCCAATTACTGATATATCCGGTGGAGAGAGGCAAAGAATTTTGTTTTCCAAAGTGTTGACCCAGGATACAGATCTTATACTTTTGGATGAGCCTACAGCAAGTCTGGATATAAACCATCAGGAGCAAATATTCAGATATACAAGGGAATTATGTGACTCAGGAAGGACTGCAATTGTAGCTATTCATGAACTGAATATTGCTGCCAAATACTGTTCACGTCTTGTACTTTTAAAAGATGGAAGAATTCTTGCTGACGGAACTCCTGAAGAGGTAATGACAGCGGAAAATTTATCCAAAGCCTATGGAGTCAATGCCCTTGTTTACAGAAACCGAATAACTGGCCAGTTAGATTTTTATATATATGGTCTAACCAGAAATAAAGTTAAAAAGCGTGTTCATGTTATAGGGGGAGGGGGTTCTGCCTCTGGCCTAATAAGATATTTATTTGTAAAAGGCTATAAGATTACTGGCGGGGTTTTTGCCCATGGAGACAGTGATTTACAGTGTGCTGAAGTATATGGCATAGATTATGTGGTATGTAAACCTTTTAGTGAGATTGGCAAAGAAGCATTTGATGAAAATGTGGAAATGATTAAGAAGGCTGATTTTACAGTACTTTGTAATATGCCTTTTGGCATGCTTAACATTAAAAATCTTGAAGCCGCAAAAAATGCTGAAAATCTAATCATTATCGAAGATGATCCTCCGGAAAGCAGGGATTATACAGGTGGAAAAGCATTAGCAGATTATTATTCATTGAAGAAAAACAGTATTGTTACTACTTCAGCCAGACTGCATGAAATATTATAATAAATCTTATATTATTAAGTTTGAAAACTGTTTCATAGGGTTAGAAGATTTTTTTAGACCAACAAGCATAGGACATTAAGAATGAAAGGAGATACAAATTGGGTAAACTGATTTTAATCACGGGTGGAGCAAGAAGCGGTAAAAGCTCTCTGGGTGAAAAGCTCGCGAAAGAAGCAGGCCAGGAGGTTTTGTACATAGCTACAGCCATACCTTTTGACGAAGAAATGGAATCAAGAATTAAAAAACACAGAGAAACCAGGCCGGCAAATTGGGAGACGGTTGAAGCTTATAAGGACCTGGATATGGCTCTCTGTGATAAAATAAATAATAAAGATGCGGTACTTCTTGACTGCATTACTGTTATGGTTTCAAATTTAATGCTGGAAAAAGCAATGGATTGGGAGAATATTTCTGTTGCAGAAATTGATGAAGCAGAGGCAAGAGTTATGGTTGAAGTAAATAAGTTGATGAATATTGCAAAAAAGTCAGAAACTTTATTTATTTTAGTCACAAATGAACTGGGTATGGGCATTGTACCTACAAGCAAACTGGGAAGAGCATTTAGAGACATAGGCGGGAGAGTTAATCAATTACTTGCTAAAGAAGCGGATGAAGTTTATTTTTGCGTTTCGGGAATTCCTATGAAGATAAAATGAGTAAAGTAACATTTTGTTTCCAGTTTTTATTATAGTTATACAGAATTATCAGTGAGAAGTAATATAAAGGAGATATAATTTCATGCTGATAAAAAGATTTATAATAACGTTACAGTTCATGACTACTATTCCTATAAAAACTAAAATAGATGCTGATGCTGAGGACTATGGCAAAGGTATTGTATTTGCTCCTTTAGTTGGACTTGTGATAGGTGTGATTCTTACATTAATTTGCCGTGGGTTTCTTTTAATATTCCCACCTTTTTTAACAGCAGTGCTAATTATAATTTCATATATTATACTAACCGGTGGGTTGCACTTAGATGGTCTTGGAGATACTTTTGACGGTGTTTTTTCAAACCGGCCTAAAGAAAAAATTCTTGAGATAATGAGGGACAGCTGTCATGGAACAAATGCTTTATTAGCAGTAACAAGTATTATCATACTTTATATTGCTTTGATATATTCAATAATAAATCAGGGAACGGAGATAAAAGCATTGTTATTGATGCCTGTTGGCGGAAGAATCGCTTCACTAATCGGCGCAGGCATATCTGAGTATGCAAGATCTGGTGAAGGAATGGGCAAGCCTTTTACAGACTATTGCGGCAAGAGAGAAATTATTTCAGGTCTTCCGCTGTACGCGCTTATATCCTTTATTATTGCAGGTTTAAATGGGTTATTAATGATAGTTTTTTCTTCCCTGTCTGCGTTCTTTTTGGTAAAATATTTTGAACGTAAGATCGGTGGAACGACGGGAGATATTTTAGGGGCAGTATGCGAATTGAATCAAGCATTGTTTTTAATTTTATGGTATATTATTTATAATTTATAAAAAATGGCATTATTGAATACTTTAAAACTACAGGTTGACATTAATGCTACATCATATGGGGGGTCAGAAAGTGATAAACATAATATTGGTTAGGCATGGACAAACAAAAATGAATTTAAGAGGAACCAACAGCGGATGGACAGACCATGAGTTAACTGAAGAAGGAATAGCCCAGGCTTATAAAGCCAAGGAAAAGCTGGCAGGCCTGGAAATCGATAAAATATATGCAAGTCCTTTAAAGAGAGCTTTAAAAACAGCAGAGATTATAAATGAAAATTTCTGTAAAGAAATTATCCTTGATGGGGATCTAAGGGAACGTAGTTTTGGAATATGGGAAGACATGACCTATGAAGAAATATGCGAGAAGTATCCGGAAGAATCGGCAGAATGGATAAAAGATCAAATAAATTATTGCATTAAAGAAGGTGAAAGTACAGTCCAGTTTTATAACAGGGTCTCCGGATTTTTTGACAGTTTATTAAAAAAATATAATGAGGGTACGTTTCTTATTGTCGGCCATCTGGGTACAGTAATGATTGCTATTGCTCATTTACTGGGATTTGGAGTAGAAGCCATGTTTCGTTTTAGAGTAGATAATTGCGGTATAACAAAAATATCTGTAAATGATGAAGGCTATGCATATCTTACCCATATGAATATATAACGAAACTCATAAGCGTATACCCGAACTAAGCACAACAGCAGGTTAATATGTTAATTAGTCTGGCATTATTAAGTCTTACTTATTGGAGGTGTTCAAGGTGAAAAAAAATACTACTAATAAAATTGTATTAAACGGCATGATGATTGCCCTGGTGTTTTTAGCAACATATTTTACAAAGATACCTATACCTGCAACTCAGGGATATTTTAACCTGGGAGATACAATAATTCTTGTAACTGCAATATTACTGGGCGCTAAAAGCGGTTTGCTGGTTGGTGCCATAGGTTCCCTTATAGCAGATATTGCAGGAGGGTACTATTTATTTGCACCTCTTACCTTTATTGTTAAAGGTCTTGAAGGGTATGTCGCAGGAAAAATTGCTTTTCATAAAGATTGTGAAAAAGTGGAAGAGTTTCGCAAAGTATTTGCTGTTATTATAGGTGCGGTGGCAATGGCATCGGGATATTTTATAGGAGAAGCATATTTTTTAGGACTGTTTGACAGCACCTTCGGACTTACTGCGGCAGTTGCCGAATTACCCTTAAACCTTATTCAGGGTGGAATAAGTGCTGTAGTGGGATATGTACTGGCATCCATTCTTGAGAAAACAGGAGTGTCAAAATATATAAATTAATTGTTTTAAACCTAATAATTGGAAAATAAATTTTACTTTGTTAATATTTTTCCAAATGATGAAAATATTGAGACTGCTATACCATAAAGAATTTGAAAATCATATAACATGGTAATTAACAACATCAAGAATAAAATCTTAAGCTGTGCTGATAATAACAGTACAGTTTTTTTATTTATTATTTTAAAAAATAATAGATTGCTGAAAATGAAGCGATGGAAATAAAATTTTATTTTTAGATATAAGAGGAGGTGATTCCATTGGTAAATTTGAAATAAGTAAGGAAAAGCAGTATTAAATGATTAAGGTAAGTGACAGTTTATGATTTGAAATATTTGTATAATTTTATGAAAGAGGGGTTTTAAACTATGAAAAGGAAAATTGCCATTTTTATTGGAACATTGTTATTAGTCTTTACCTTAATTACAACTGCTTTTGCAACACCTGTTTTGGAAAGAGTAACTGAAAAAGAACAGTTTGCAAAGCCAGAGCTTACTGACGAAATGAAACAAAAAATCGAAAAATTTAATGCAGAGAGGCAAGAGCGTATCAAGAAATGGGAAGCTTTGACTGAAGCCCAAAAAGCTGAAATATACAAGCTGCAGGATCAAATAGCTGAATTAAGCAAAAAGATGATTGATAAATATTGTGAATATAAAATAATTGATAAGAATACTGCTGATCAAATAAAGGAAAAGATTGACAAGATGAATTCTGAAATTAAATCAGAAGGAAAAATGCCAATGTTAGACAGAGGAAAGTGTTATAAAAAGGGCAAAAAGACAAACAAGCAATCAGAATAAAAATAGCAAAAAGTTTATCAAAAAAGTAAAAAATTACAAATGAAAATAATTGACACTGATTGTATAATTGTATACAATGATACAAATATACAATCAGTGTCTTTTTTTTAAAATATTTAAAAATACAGTTTTATTTACTCTAATCATCTATTTTGTAAAGGGAGGTCATTAAATTGCCATATAGTCTTGCAGAAAAAATAATTAAAGAACATCTTGTAAGTGGTGAAATGGTCCCAGGACAGGAAATAGCCATAAGAATAGACCAGACACTTACCCAGGATTCAACAGGAACTATGGCATATCTTCAGTTTGAGGCAATTGGAATACCAAGAGTCAAAACCAAAAAATCAGTAGCCTATATAGATCATAATACACTACAGACAGGATTCGAGAATGCTGATGACCACAAATACATTCAGAGTGTGGCTTCAAAGTATGGTATTTATTTTTCTAAACCAGGCAACGGTATTTGCCACCAGGTTCATCTTGAAAGGTTCGGTGTACCTGGTATGACACTTTTAGGTTCTGACAGTCATACCCCCACTTGCGGAGGTTTAGGAATGCTGGCAATTGGTGCAGGAGGTCTGGACGTGGCAGTGGCTATGGGCGGAGGACCCTATTACTTAACCATGCCGAAGGTTTGCAGGATAAATTTAGTAGGTGAATTGAAACCCTGGGTTACAGCTAAGGATGTAATTCTTGAGATTCTAAGAATTATGAGTGTTAAAGGCGGAGTTGGAAAAATCATCGAGTACTATGGACCTGGAATAGCAAAGCTGTCAGTTCCCGAGAGAGCAACTATAACCAATATGGGTGCTGAACTGGGCGCAACTACATCCATTTTCCCAAGTGACGAGGTAACATATAAATTCCTGAAAGCTCAGGGAAGAGAGAAGGATTGGGTGGAATTATTGCCTGATGATGATGCTCATTATGATGAAGTAATTGAAATAGACCTTGGAAAAATTGAGCCTCTTATTGCTAAACCTCATAGTCCGGATAATGTAGTCAAAGTTAGTGAATTGGCAGGATTAAAGGTTGACCAGGTAGCTATAGGAAGCTGTACAAACTCTTCCTATACAGACATGATGAAGGTGGCTGCGATACTGAAGGGTAAAACAATAAATCCTGAAGTAAGCCTGGTTATTTCACCTGGTTCAAAACAGGTTCTTACCATGCTTGCCAGGAATGGTGCCTTGGGAGATATGGTGGCCGCAGGAGCCAGAATACTGGAATGCGCATGTGGACCTTGTATAGGCATGGGGCAGGCTCCAAAATCCAATGGAGTTTCCTTGAGGACTTTTAACAGGAATTTTGAAGGCAGGAGTGGTACAGCCTCTGCTAAAGTGTATCTTGTTAGTCCTGAAGTTGCTGCAGCCAGTGCTCTCACCGGGGTTATAACTAACCCTGAAGATTTAGGTGAATATCCATCTATAGATATTCCTGAAGAATTTGAAATTAATGATAACCTTATAGTGCCTCCTGCAGAGAATGGTGAAAGCGTTGAAATTGTAAGAGGTCCAAATATTAAGCCATTCCCCAGAGGTAAAAAACTACAGGATGTAATAGAGGGAGATGTACTGATTAAAGTAGGGGATAATATAACCACGGACCATATTATGCCTTCAAATGCCAAGTTGCTGCCGTACCGTTCTAATGTTCCTTACCTTGCAGAGTTTTGTTTTACTCCCTGTGATCCGGATTTTCCCAAAAGAGCAAAGGAGAAGAACGGAGGATTTATCATAGGCGGTTCTAATTATGGCCAGGGATCCAGCAGGGAACATGCGGCACTGGTACCCTTGCAGCTTGGTGTTAAGGGTGTTATTGCAAAATCATTTGCCAGAATTCATATGGCAAACCTTATTAATTCTGGAATACTTCCTATGACTTTCGTAAATGAAAAGGATTACGAAAATATTTCTCAAGATGATCATCTTATAATTAAAAATGCGAGAGAGCAGATAAAAGCCGGAAACAAACTGGTAATTACTAATATTACAAAAAACAGTGAAATAGTTGTGCAAGTTAATTTATCCAGAAGGCAGATTGAAATCATCCTTGAGGGAGGATTGCTGAATTATACTAGAAATCAGAATCTATAACCAAGCATCAAGAAGTCTCTCACTTGTATAAGTTGGAGCTTAATTGTTGCAAATTATTACAATAAACTTGTTCAGTGGGAGATTGCAAGACTCCCACTGAATCCCCGAGCGAAGCGGGCTCGCTGATGCTTTAGCAGCAACCTTCTGATGAAAAAGAAATGAAAAGAGTGCCTATTTAAGGGGGAAACTTGCATGGAAAATGATATGTATGAATCAAAATATAAATCAGCTGACAATATTAATTCGCTGAGAGAGTGGGTATTTACAAAAATTGAGGATGATATATTAAGTGGACGGTATAAGCCGGGAGATGACCTTGTTGAAACCAAATTGTCTAAAGAACTGGGAGTCAGCAGGACTCCTATCCGGGAAGCTTTAAGAAAGCTTGAACTGGAGGGCTTGGTTGAATATTTTCCTAATAAAGGGGTGGTTGTTAAAGGTTTATCTTCACAGGATATTGAAGATATTTATACAATACGAATGTTGATTGAAGGATTAGCTGCAAGATGGGCGACAGAGAAGATTACCCAGAAGGAATTGGACGAAATGGAAGAGGCTATACAGCTTGAGGAATTCTATACAATGAAAAATGATATAAACAATCTGATGAGACTGGATTCCAGGCTACATGACATTATTTATAAAGCTAGCAAAAGCAGGCCTCTTATGAAAACTTTAAGCACATACCATAACTACCTTAAAAGGGCTCGAAGTACTTCATTTAATACTCCTGGTAGAGCCTTGAAAGCCCTGGAAGAACACAGGGCAATCTTTGAAGCTATTAAAAGCGGAGATGCAGAAAGTGCAGAAAAGCTTACAATTAAGCATGTAAAAAATGCAAGCTTGAATTTGCTAAAGCAAAAAAAAGAAGAGGGAAATGAATAATATTTCAGAAAGAATTCAGTAAGATTGAGAAGAATTTTGTAAGATCGAGGTGAAAGTATGAACCAGATAAATGCTCATGAACTGGAAATGCAGGAAATCGAAATGCGCAAGAAGCAATTGAATGAAAAGGGTATAATTGAAAAATACAGCAGGATGGCAGAAAAGAATAATCAGTTTGATATGGAGTTATATAATAAATATAATGTAAAAAGAGGTTTGAGGAATGCCGACAATACAGGTGTCCTGGTTGGCCTGACGAAGATTGGGGATGTTCACGCCTATGTTTGGGAAAATGGCGTAAAAGTACCTGTTGAAGGTATTCTTTTCTACAGAGGAATTAATGTAAATGATTTTGTTTTAGGTTTTCAGAAAGAAAAAAGGTTTGGATTTGAAGAATGCTGTTATTTGCTGCTTTTCGGCGAACTTCCCAGTAGGGACCAACTGAGAGAGTTCAAAGAACTGTTAAGAGTGAACAGAACACTTCCTGCAGGATTTACAAGAGATATGATTTTGAAAGCTCCCAGCAGGAATATTATGAATAAACTGGCAAGAAGTGTCCTGGTATCATACTCATATGATGATAATCCAGAAGATTCAAGTATAGAAAACATACTAAGACAATGTATAGAGCTCATAGCCAAATTTCCGGTAATGGCTGCATATGGCTATCAGGCATATTCCCATTATTATCTGGGAAACAGCTTGCATATTCATAATCCTATATATAATTATGATACTGCTGAAAATCTTCTTCATCTTATAAGACCGGATGGTAAGTTTACCAGATCAGAAGCTGAGATATTGGATCTTGCCCTTGTTTTGCATGCTGAACATGGTGGCGGAAACAATTCCACATTTGTTACTCACGTTGTAGCTTCAACGGGAACAGACACTTATTCGGCAATAGCAGCCGCAATAGGTTCATTAAAGGGTTCGAAGCATGGCGGCGCAAACCTTAAAGTAATGGGCATGATGGAAGATATAAAAGATCATGTAAAGGACTGGAAAGATGAGGAAGAAGTTTTATATTATCTCAAGAAAATCTTGAGCAAAGAAGCCTTTGACCGTTCAGGGCTGATTTATGGAATCGGCCATGCGGTTTATACTCTTACCGATCCAAGAGCAATCCTGTTGAAGGCAAAGGCCTCTGAACTGGCTGAAGAAAAGGGAATGCAGGAGGAATATAACCTGTATAAATTGGTGGAAAAATTAGCTCCTCGTGCTTTCTGCGATATGAAAAAATCAGATAAAGTCCTGTGTGCAAATGTTGACTTTTACTCAGGATTTGTTTACAAGATGCTTAATATTCCAGTTGAACTTTATACTCCCATATTTGCAATAGCAAGGATTGCGGGCTGGTGTGCGCACCTGATCGAAGAGATCATGGTTGCAGGAAAGATCATAAGACCTGCATATAAAAATGTGGCAGACATTACAGAATATGTACCTTTATCAGAGAGATAATTTAATAAAAATAATAATCGAGTAGGAGGTAGGTGATTAATTCACCTACCGACCTCTCACACCACCTAGCCTACGGTCCCGTACTAGGCGGTTCCCAAGTTTACGCCGTTACGGTTTTGTAGTAATCCCAGAAAA
>DULL01000088.1 GCA_012840395.1 Clostridiaceae bacterium
TTAGTTCCATAAGAGTATCTCCTTTTCTGTGATTATTGTGGTTCTTCATAAATTACATGATATCACAGGAGAGATACTCTTATCTTTTATTTTTTGGTTTTTTCCCAAAGTAATTTTACACTAACTTTCCTTTTCCTTTTTTCTCTCCTGTTGACTTTATTTTATCTTATTTTTTACTGCATTTTCAACTTTATGTATAGCCTTTGCCAACATAATGAATATTCTATATTAAGAAAATATAATAACTGTTCAATAAAATCCTGCTAAATTCTAATAAATAAAGTATAATTAAAAAAAGATAAAAAATTTGCTTAAATAAATTTTAAGGGGTATATCTATGAAAATAAAAAATAAAACTTCTCGGTTGTTCTCCATATCATGCTCTATTCTGACAGTCATATTGCTAAACATTGCACCATACTTTAATTTGCATGCTTATGCTTCTCAAGAATTTATTTATGAAGCTCAGGCAAGGGCATTATATGATCTAGGCCTTTATGACGGAGTATCTGCCGACTCCTATAATCCCGACCTTCAGGCAACTGTTGACAGGGAAACCGCTATCGCCCTCCTTGTGAAAATTTTCGGAGATAAAGAAAAGGCTTTGTCCATGACAGATTCCGAGGCAGAGTCTGCACTGGCCAAATATTCAGATAAAGGTGACATTTCAAAATGGGCTGTTAAATTCATTGCATATGCTGTTAAAACCGGAATGGTCCAGGGAGACACCCCTACCACAATTTCACCCAAAAAACCTATTGACGGAAGATCATACGCTACTATGATACTCAGAAATCTGGGATATACTGTAGATGGTCAAGGCTGGTCAGTGGCTTTAACAACACTTCATGAAAAAGGAGGATTAACTGCAGAGGAATCAACCAGATTTATGAAAGCTTCACTTATTAAAGATGATATAGTAGGTATTTCCTATGGTTCTTTGAATGCAGTATCTCCATCCGGTAAAACCCTTTTATCCATACTCATAGATAAACAGGTTATTGATAGTGATATGGCTCGGATGCTTGGATTAAATACTGAACTATCTCCTGCTCAGGAAAATGGAACAGAGGAAGATTCTTTATACAATACTATAAAAAATGCATTAATAAATGTGGCAGATAAAATAGATATATCAAAATATATTTCAGGATTAACAAGTGATGGTATCTTTTCACTAATTAATAAAATAGTTCTTGAAACACCGGAGATCCTGTACTATGACAGCTGCACCTATAGCAGCAATGGAATTTTAGAATTCAGATACAGCAAGGATAAAGAGACTGCCCTTTCCCATCTGGAAATTCTTGAACAGCGCGTAGATGATATTATAAGGGAAACTATAAAACCCGATATGACCGATTATGAGAAAGAACTTGCTATTCACGACTATATAATAAATAATGCAAGATATGATACGGCATACTTTAATAAAAAAAATATCAGTCCTGAATCTTATTCAGCCTATGGAATACTTGTACTCGGAAAAGGTGTTTGTGAAGGCTATTCTGAAGCTATGAAATTAATAATGGACAGACTTGGTATAGAATGTATCATAGTTACAGGAAAGTCCAGAAATCAAAATCATGCCTGGAATATAATAAATATAGAGGGCAATTATTATCACCTGGACCTTACCTGGGATGATCCAGTAACTAATGACGGGAGCGATGAACTAACTTACGATTATTTCAACGTTACAGACCTTGAATTGTCTAAAGACCACAGTTGGGATAAAGACCAGTATCCCCCATGTACATCTGTTAAACACAATTACTACTATTATAACGGTCTTGTGGTTGACAACTATGAGGACTTTTATACTCGTATAAAAACTGCCCTGCAGGAAAAGAAAGAAGAAATATCCCTGAAGATAGAGAAATATGATAGAAACATATACAATATTAATTCTGCAATAAATAGTGCATTTAAAGAAACTCCAGATTTAAATTCCATAAGTTATGAATATAGCATTAATGATACAACGGGAGTTTTAACCATTAGATTTAAATGGTGATGTATAAGCAATTCAGCTGTCAGATCAAATCATTTTCTAAAAAGTTACATTGAAATTTTCTGAGAATACATGTATTTTATATACGTGTATTCTTATTATGTAAACTATATTAAATAGAAAACTATTTCAGTGGGGGTAAAAATGTTACTAAGACATAAAAATATTCTCAAGGTAATTGTAGCACTTACTCTAGCCTGCGTAATTGTTTTTTCTTCAGGGTTAAGCTGCATTAGCGCCTCTGAGCATAAATTTAATATGTCCTATATTTATTTTGGAAACTCAAATTCATATATATCTCTTGTAAGTGCCACAAGAAATTCACTCCATGAGGTATCTCCCAACTATTTTGATCTTGATTTTAATGGGAATCTTGTACTTAATGCTATTGATATACACTTTATTAATGAGATGCACAATAAAGGTATTAAAGTTGTACCCTTTCTAAGCAACCACTGGGATTATATCAAAGGGAAAGCTGCATTAAATAACCGTGCCAATCTTGCCGCACAAATTGCAAACGCTATAGAAACATATGACCTTGATGGAATTAATGTAGATATCGAGAACTTGACTGAAAAAGAACGGAACGATTATACGGACTTTGTAAGGATGTTAAATGAAATATTGCCCCCTGAAAAGACCATAGCAGTGGCTGTAGCCCCTAATCCATACTGGTCAAATAAAGGCTGGCAGGGTTCCTATGACTATGCTAACCTTGCCAAATTCAGCGATTACTTAATGATTATGGCTTATGATGAACATTATCAGGGAGGTTATCCGGGTCCGGTGGCAAGCCTGCCTTTTGTGGAGAAATCTATTATATACGCTCTGGAAAGAGTGCCTAAAGAAAAAATTGTCCTGGGCATTCCCTTCTATGGCCGGTACTGGAAGAACGGTACCAGCTACGGCGGATATGGAATAAGCAATTACAGGGTAGATGAACTTATCAATAGTTATAATGGTAAAGTTGTATTGGACCAGGCAAGTTATTCTGCCAAAGCAGTCATTACAATTAAGAATAATGACGTTAAGCCTTACGTGTTGGGCAGGAAGCTTGATGCGGGAACATATACCATCTGGTACGAAAATGAGGAATCTATCAGAGCAAAACTTGAACTTGTAAGAAAATATGATTTAAAAGGAACAGGAAGCTGGAGTCTGGGACAGGAATCCTATGGTACCTGGGATTACTATAAGCTATATTTGAATGGATATACCCACAGAGACATTGGTGGGCACTGGGCTCAGGACTATATAATGTCAATCATAGATAAAGGTTGGATGAAAGGAATATCAAATAACTCTTTTGCTCCAAATGCAGCTCTTACTCGCGCTGAAGCCGCTGTTATACTGGTTCGTGCTCTAAAACTGCAGGAAAAAAACAAAAGTGAGGAGATTATTTCATATGAATATAAAACAGAAAAAAGCAAGACAACTGAATATGAGGCAGCTGAAAACAAGACAATTGAAAATAGGACAATTGAATATGAGGCAGTTGAATATAAGGGAATTAAAATTAAATCAATTGAAAGTAAGACAAATGATAGTAATTCAACTGAAAACCAAATAGAAAATCAAGTAAATGAAAGCAAAGCGGCCTTCGGTGATATAAGTGGTCATTGGGCAAGTAAAGAAATCCAGATTGCAGCAGAAAATGGTTTGATAATTGGCAGAGAAGATGGAAAGTTCTATCCGGACGATACAGTATCACGCCAGGAGATGGCTGTAATGCTGGACCGCATACTTGAACTTCCTGATATTGAAGATAATAAAAACAGTAATGGTCTTATAAATCCCTATAAGGACATAACAAGGAAAAAATATCCCTGGTCATATGATTCTATTCTAAAATTAACAAGTCATTCAATATTTACCGGTGACTTGAAAGGAAATTTTCTGCCTCTTGACAATATTACACGAGCAGAAATGGCCACACTAATGTACAGGATAGACGCCACGAACTTGTTCTGAAAATGTTATTCAACAAAAAAGAAAAAATTGGCTATCATTAAACCAACCTAATAGCCAATTTTTTCCGGAGGTTTGAGTATTTATAAAGTTATAAATATTTTGTATTTATATAAAGAGATATTACCCACATTTTGAATAACCACAGCTTCTGCATATGACACAGCCGCCTTCATGCTCTAAAACCCTGCCACATTCAGGACATTTCGAGGAGCATTCTTTTTCTGTCTCTTCGCCAAGAATATTAGGTAAGATATTCCCTGACTTCCTGTCACCAATCGGATATCTATCACCAACCTGATATCTGTCTCCAACAGGGTAATTATATATTTCCTCAATCGGGGCTTTGGCGGTAGGTCTTTGAACCCTGTGTTCGTCTATACCGCTAATTTCATTGGCAAACTCTTCATCACCACCATTTTGCAGCCTCATTACCTTCTCTATAAGTCTTCCTATAGCGTCAGGGCAAGACAATACCTTCAGCCCTCTTTGCCTTGTAGTGGAAGGGCATCTGATGCCTTTAAGCTGTTCTACCAATGATTTTGGATCCATTCCTGCTCTAAGAGCAATAGAAACAAGTCTGCTGGTGGCTTCGGATTGAGAAGGGCAGCCCCCTGCTCTTCCGGTATTTGTAAAAACTTCACAAATTCCATAATCATCATAATTTACTGTAATGTATAAGTTTCCACAGCCAATTCGTACCTTTTCAGTAAATCCAGTGGTGATATCAGGTCTTGGCCTTGGCTTTGGTACTGTCTGGCAGTATCCTTCACAGGGCTTTTCTTCTGTCTTCCTGCTTTCCTCTTTCCCTTTCACCTTCCCTATGTTCAGAACCTGGGAATCCCTGCTTCCGTCCCTGTATATTGTTACTCCTTTGCATCCTGTCTTATATGCAAGCTCATAGACTTTTTTTACATCCTCTTTTGTTGCCTCATGGCTCAGGTTGACGGTTTTTGAAACAGCATTGTCAGTATACTTTTGGAAAGCCGCCTGCATTTCCACATGGTATTCAGGTGAAACATCATGAGCTGTCACAAATATATCCCTTATTCTTTTAGGTATTTCCTCGAAATCCTTTATTGAGCCCTTCCTGGCAATCCTACGCATCAATTCATCAGAATAGAATCCTTCTTTTATAGCTATTTCTTTAAATACAGGATTTACCTCAACAAGTTCATCATTATCCATAACATTTCTTATATAAGTAATAGCGAATAAAGGCTCTATCCCGCTGGACACCCCTGCAATAATACTTAATGTCCCGGTAGGTGCAATAGTGGTTGTAGTTGCATTTCTGACCTTTATCCCGGTATCTTTATAAATGCTTTTATCATAGGCCGGGAACACTCCCTTCTTCTTCGCCAGTTCCATAGAAGCCTTGCGAGATTCCTCTCTGATAAACTTCATAACATTCTGCGCAAGATTGATAGCTTCCATGGAATTATATGGTATACCAAGCTTGCATAACATGTCAGCCCAGCCCATAACTCCAAGACCTATCTTTCTGGTGTTTTTCGTCATTTCATCAATCTGGGGCAAAGGATACTTATTTACATCAATAACATTATCAAGAAAATGAACCGCTTTCCTGACCGTACTTAAGAGTTTGTCGTAATCAACACTTAAAACACCATCTTGTTCTTTAACCATAATGCTCAGATTTATAGAACCAAGGTTACATGACTCATAAGGCAGCAAAGGTTGCTCGCCGCAATTATGTATATAAATGCCGTTTGCATCAAAAGCATTTACTCCAGGAACCTGAACATCAAATACTTCCTGCTCACCCAACTCATTTATTTCAGTAATTTCAGCAGTAAAGCGTTCTCTATTTAAAGCAGGTTTAAAGTCTTTCAAAATCTCGTTCAATTTACCTTGCTTTCTACTGCTGCTAAATCCAATCAACTTAGAAAAAATAAATAAGTTATCCTGGGAAATGACAAGTTCATGGCCTGTCTTAACTTCATAATCTTTATAATTAACATTTCCATCCGGCATAGACTTAAAGCCTGTTTCTTTACAATTGGTATATATTTGTGAAGCTATACCCAATCTATGAAGCATTCTCTGTATAGCCTTCAAACATTCAAGATCATTCTGCCATAACCTTATAGAAACACCCTTTTCTCTTGTTCCGCAAATAGTTCCGTCTTTATCAAAGAAACCTCTTAAAAATCCCCTGTAAAATTCACTGCTTGTCTTTTCTATGCTGGGAGTCAACTTTTTTGTCCCAGGTAATATTGAATATTCCACAGCTAGATCCCGTAATACTGAAAGCCGTATCCGGTTTTCTACCCTTTCTGTAACAGTTGTTTGAAAACCTGTAAAATCTGAACGGTGTGGAAGGGTAAAAGCCGCTTCTCCTGCAGCCTTCATTAATGATTCTTCTTCTTCGTCATTACTCCAAACAGAAATAATGCCTCCTTCTTTTTTAAGAGTTCCATCACCCATCATTAAGCCTAATAGATAGCCATCGTTAAAGCTACCCTTTCCGCTCCATGTAATACCTCTGTTATTAGATAAAACAATCTTGTCTCCCGGTTTTAATTCTCCTGCCGGCTTCCATTCTTCTTTAATACCAAAACGGGATATATTGGCCGCAATACGTACTAAGTGATCTTTTGTAAGTTTTAGTTCATATCCACGGTCAGTGGATATTCTGATTACATTTTTTATACCAGTCTTAAAGAATCCATCCTTGCTTGTTTGATGGAAGGACCCATTCAAAGCCAGATGTATTTGTTTTCCTAATATATCCTTTACCTGCACAGGTCCTTGATCTGTAAGAACCCATGAATCTCCGGTTATACAAGGATTGGTACTTTCAATGGCACCGAGCTCAGGAGTTACATTATCCTTATTAAGCCTGTCTATAAATATTATTCCTGGTTCACCGTTGTTCCAGGCATTTTCAACTATCATATTAAAAATTTCTCTGGCATCTTCCCTTCCAGCCTCTTTGCCAGTTCTGGGATCTATTAAGGAATAGGTTTCACCCTTTTCAACTGCCTTCATAAAATCTTCTGTTACAGCAACACTTATATTAAAATTGGTAATATCTGAATTATCCTGCTTGCAGGTTATAAACTCACGTATATCAGGATGATCTACCCGTAAAATGCCCATGTTGGCGCCTCTTCTTGTGCCTCCCTGCTTAACTGCTTCTGTTGCGGCATTGAACACTTTCATGAAGCTTATGGGGCCACTGGCGACACCGCCGGTAGAATTAACGGCAGATCCTTTCGGCCTCAGCCTTGAAAAACTGAAACCTGTTCCACCTCCGCTTTTATGTATGAGGGCGGCATTTTTTATTGTTTCAAAAATACCTTCCATTGAATCCTCAATAGGAAGCACAAAACAGGCGCTAAGTTGTCCTAGCGGTCTTCCTGCATTCATCAGAGTTGGAGAGTTAGGTAAAAACTCAAGGTTTGTCATCATTTCAAAAAACTCTTTTTCGATAGCCTCTAACTCTTCAGGACCGGCATATGGTGCATCAGCTTGGGCTATTGCCTTGGCTACTCTTCTGAACATATCTTCAGGATTTTCTAATAATTTTCCATTTTCATCTTTTGCCAGATACCTTCTTTCGAGAACTTTGATAGCATTTTCAGATAGTTTCATAGATCAGCCTCCTGAGTTAATACCATTATTTTCTATAATATGCTTGTGTTCGTATACTACACTTTGTGCAAAAGAAAAGTAACACTATATATTGTATCACTTTGCGTGCAAAAGAAAAAAGTGACACTATATATTGTATCACTTTATGTGCTTAAGTCAATAAATAAATTAGAAAAATCATGAACTCTATAAAAATTTTTCTATCCTGGTTTAACCTTATTCTTTCAGAAATGCATCCTCAGAATAAGTATTTTCTGCATCCCATACAATCCATTCATCAAGGCCTGCATCATAAACAGCCTGTATCTGCTGTCTCACCTGTTCTGCCCCATACTTCTGGTAGTTACCCGCTCTAAGCCACGATGCAGTAAAGTCCTGAATATAGGGACGGATTTTTGCCTTATAATCAGTCACCTTTGAAATTCTGTCAACAGCTTTGACCAAACTATTGTAAACTACCCCATATGGCTCAAGATCAGGCTTGGGAAAAACCACATTATTGACAGTTTGTCCTAATGCATAATGGGAAGGATAAACCATAGGCGAAATATAATCAATATCCTTACCTATAAGTTCAAGATACTGTCCTATGTCTTCTGTATCTTCTGGACTTTCACAAATAATGCCAAATACATCTGCAGATATTATTACACCTGGAAGTTCCTTTTTTGCATAAGCCAGAAATTCATTGATTGCTTCATATTTTTTCTGATCAGTATCCATAAATTTCATAGCTTTTTTATTCCCTTCATTGGGAAACCTAACATAATCAAACTGGATCTCATCAAAACCTCTATTTACAGCTTCTCTTGCAATTTCTATAAGGTATGGCCAGGAATCTTTATTATAGGGGTCAAGCCAAGTAAGATCAAAATTGTCCCTCCACAGTCCGCCATTTACATGCTTTACGGCCAATTCCGGCCTTTTTGTGGACAGCACAGGGTCTTTAAAGCATACCAGGCGTCCTATAATATAGATATCATTATCATGAAATGCTTTGAGCACTTTATCCACATCATACTTATACTTCCAGGCTCCCAGTTCTCTTACTTCAGGTATCTGTGACTCATAGCCTACATACCCGTCATCGTCTTTAATATCAATAACATATGAATTTATCTCTGTTGTTTTTGCTAAATTTATGTAATGTTCAACTCTACTCGGATTACCTACCACCCATCCTGTAAGATAAAGTGCCTTAACTTTAATAGGCGCCCCTATAGGCATCTGGTTCCGGGCTTCCTGCTCCATTACACCGTTGTTTGTACTGCTGTTATTTTCAGGATCAGAGCTGTTCCCACCACCTAAGTTATTTTGATCATTGCTATTCTCCGGACTATTGGCTTCATTATTGCCGGATGCATCCCCAGTTTCACTGGGAACATCTGCGAAAGAAATTTCCTCATTTTCAAGTGCGGTCTCTTTCGCTTTTTTCTTACCGCATCCTGAAGAAAATCCCATAAATAGTGCCATCACTGTTACTACAACTATTATGTTTTTTAATGTACTCTTTAGCATTTTGACCCCCATTAAACTTATAATTTATATAATTTATTTTGTTTACATAATTTCCTTTTATTGTATAAAATATCCAATATCTTATCTTTGAATAAAATAGTAAAATATAATTTTAAATATAATATAAATAAAGATTTTTAGACATTTATCAGACTATTTTTTCTTAAATGCTCCCCAGGAGTAATTATTGGCTCCGCTCCACAGTATCCATTCCTCATAACCTGCATCATAAACTGCCTGAATTTGTTGTCTTACCTGCTCTGCCCCATATTTCTGATAGTATCCTTCATATAGATAGGATGCGGTAAAATCCTGCAAATATGGCCTGACCTTAGACTTATATCCATCCACTGCAGCAATCCTGTTTTTTGCTTTAACCAGGGTATTATATACCACTTCATAGGGCTTTAGATCAGGAGCAGTAAATAAAATACCGTTTATGCTCTGGCCCACTCCATTTCCCATTGGGCCATTAGATGCATTTGCATAGTGAGAAGGATATACCATGGGACATATATAATCTATAGCCATTCCTATCCTTTCGAGGTCTTGTCCTATTGCTTCCCCGTCAGGTATGCTTTCACAAACAATACCAAATATATCTGCTGATATTACTATATCTTTTTCCTTCTTTAACTCACTGACTGAATATTCCAGGAAACCGCATATTGCATCAACCCGAGTAGGAAGATTATTTCCATAAAACACTTCACCTTTTCTTGTAGCCGGGAATCTTACATAATCAAACTGGATTTCATCAAAACCTTTTTCAATAGCTTCTTTGGCAATTTTAACATTGTATTCCCATACTTCTTTGCTATAGGGATTGGTCCATGCACCCATTTTTCCTTCATACCATATACTTCCGTCAGGCTTTTTCACAGCCAGGTCGGCACGTTTTCTAGCCAGGCCGTCATCCCTAAAGCAAACGATTCTACCTATAACATAAATATCATTATCGTGTAATTTTTTAATAACATAGTCCGGATCATAGTACTCAACAAAAAGGTTATTATTACGCACCTCAAGTATATCTGATTTATAATTAACTTTTCCGGCTTCTTTAACATCGATAACTACAGCATTTAATTCTGTAGTTTTCGCAAGATTTATTATTCTTTCGAGCATTTCTTTACTGCCTGCGGAAGTGCCGGTCAAATACAGTGCTCTTACCTTAATATCCTTAAATTTATCATTCTTTTGATTATCATCTTTTTGGCCGTTTAAATTATCACCGCTATCAGAACCTTTGTCAGAAGATGAATTATCCTGTCCATTATCGTCGCCGGTTTCCTGTGCTGTTTCAGAATTTACCTGATCATTTTTACTATTATTGCTGTCTCTGGTTTCAACAGACTCATTCTGGCTGTTTTGAGTTCCATTTTCTCCTCTGATACCTTCATCATTGCTTTTATTTCTTCTAATTACCGTACCTATTATAACTGCACAAGAGGCAATAACTACAACTAATAATAATGCTGATAGCGCAATATTCAGTCTTTTGTTCATATTTTTTCTCCAGATCTACATTTTTTACTGCCTATACTTTTATATTTATTATACTGCAACAGCAAAAAAATTTTCGGCTGTAGAAGATTTTCTTTAACCAATTTCTTTCAAATTCAATACTTTCAAATATTAAAAAATCATCACCATATCTTTTTCTATAATAACCCACATTAATATAGTTTCACAAGAATTATAGGTGATATTAATCAATCTATCAGAAAAGAAAGTAAAGTACAATAGGTAAAATTATTGTTAATCAAATAATAATCGAGTAGGAGGTAGGTGATTAATTCACCTACCGACCTCTCACACCACCTAGCCTACGGTCCCGTACTAGGCGGTTCCCAAGTTTACGCCGTTACGGTTTTGTAGTAATCCCAGAAAA
>DULL01000089.1 GCA_012840395.1 Clostridiaceae bacterium
AAAGATAACAGGCCTTTTGACCCTAACTATCAATGGTCACCCACAAACTCTCGTTAGTACCAGAATCTCTATGTGGTTGTCAAAGAACAATTAAATATTTGTTGACTTTTCATAGCACGTCTTTAAATCTTATTTTTCAAACAATTCAAACAACATGTCCTGTTATAAATTAACATTTATAACCAAACTTATTGAAGAATTCATTCCTAAAATCTCCAAGTCTGTCTTCAATTATAGCTTGTCTTATCTTTTTCATCAAGTCTAATAGGAAATTTATATTATGCCAGGTAGTTAAACGCAATCCGAGAATTTCTTTTGCTTTTAGTAAATGCCTGATATATGCCCTGGTAAAGTTTCTGCATACATAACAGCTGCATTCCGGATCCAAACTTGTAAAATCCCTTGCATATTTAGCATCTCTAACAATTATTCTGCCGCAGCTGGTTAAAACAGTTCCATTTCTTCCTATACGGGTGGGAAGAACACAATCAAACATATCTATTCCTCTTATTGCCCCTTCAATTAAATAATCGGGACTTCCAACGCCCATAAGATATCTGGGTTTATCTGCAGGTAATAATGGTACAGTACAATCCAGCATTGAGTACATCTCTTCGGCAGGTTCACCTACACTTAATCCTCCAATAGCATATCCCGGAAAATCCAGTTCCAGTAATTCCATAGCACTTTTTTCCCGTAAGTCTTTATACATACCTCCCTGTACAATGCCGAAAAGTGCCTGTTTATCAGGATACTTATGAGCATCTTTACATCTTTTTGCCCATCTGGTAGTTCTTTCAACAGATCTTTTTGTATATTCATAATCGCTGGGGTATGGAATACATTCATCAAATGCCATAATAATATCTGAACCCAGGGAGTTTTGTATCTCAATTGACTTTTCAGGCGAAATAAAATGCCTGGAACCGTCTACATGGGATTTAAAAGTAACTCCTTCTTCTTTTATGTCTCTGAGATCGCTTAAACTGAAAACCTGGAACCCTCCGCTGTCAGTAAGTATGGGTCTGTCCCAATTCATAAATTTGTGAAGTCCGCCTGCTTCTTCAATCAATTTATGCCCTGGCCTAATATATAAATGATATGTATTGCTCAGAATTATCTGAGCATCCATTTCTTTTAATTCATCAGGTGACATACCCTTTACCGTAGCCTGTGTACCTACAGGCATAAAAGCAGGAGTATCAATAATTCCTCTGGGAGTATGGATTCTTCCTAATCTTGCTCCTGTTTGTTTACATGTTTTAATTAATTCATATCTTATCACAGACATCAATACAGTTCCCCATTCTCCTTGCTAATAAAAAATATAAATAAATACTAAAATAAATACTATTAATAAAGAATCATATTTAGTAAATATACATGGCATCCCCGAAACTAAAAAACCTGTATTTTTCCTCTATGGCCTTTTCATATGCCTTAAAAATCAGGTCCTTTCCTGCAAATGCGCTTACAAGCATTATTAGTGTAGATTCTGGCAAATGAAAATTGGTAATTAGTGCATCAACAACCTTAAATTTATAACCCGGATAAATGAATATATCTGTCCATCCTGCTGCCGATTTTACCATACCATCATCACAGCCGACAGTTTCAAGTACCCTGCAGCTGGTGGTGCCTACAGCAATTACTTTATTTCCACTTTTTTTGGCAGTATTTATTTTATTACACGCGTCATCTGTTATTTCATAATATTCAGAATGCATCTTATGTTTTTGTACTTCCTCTTCTTTAACCGGCCGGAAGGTCCCTAACCCTACATGCAAAGTAAGGTAAGTAATCTGAACGCCTTTTTCACGTATTTTCTCCAAAAGATCATTAGTAAAATGAAGTCCTGCAGTAGGGGCAGCGGCAGAACCCTTATGCCTGGAATATACCGTTTGGTATCTTTCACTATCATCAAGTTTTTTTGTTATGTAAGGAGGCAACGGTATTATGCCAACCCTGTCAAGCACCTCCTCAAAAACGCCGTCATATTCAAATCTGACAATCCTGTTTCCTTCTTCTATCACATCAACAATCTCGGCTTTCAGAAGCCCATCTCCAAAAACAAACCTTGTTCCTGTTTTTGCCCTTTTCCCAGGTTTTAGAATTACTTCCCACAAAGATTCTTCTATCTTCTTTAATAAAACAAACTCAATTTTCCCGCCTGTATCTTCCCGTTTCCCAAGCAGTCTTGCAGGGATTACCCTTGTATCATTTAGTACCAGGCAATCTCCAGGATTAATATAGTCTATTATATCTTCAAATATTTGATTTCTAATCTCTCCGGTACTTTTATTCAGTATCATTAATCTGGATTTGCTCCTTGGCTCAACAGGCTCCTGGGCAATTAATTCAGGAGGCAGATAATAATAAAATTCCTTTACTTTCATCCAATACGCTCCGTTTCTAAAAAAGCAGCATTAAACACAGTTTTTCCACGACAAAAAAAATAATACACTATTATGGGAAATTATACAACATGTTTTATGACAAAGGCTGATTTATATATCCATATCATATGAAAAATGCTCCCATGAAGGAAAAGGAGCATTTTATGAGTATATTCTTAAAAAATTATAGAATTATTGAATCTGAGTACCCTGAAAATAATGTTTGAGTATTTCTTCATAATTAAAACCAGCTAAAGCCATACCTTTCGCACCTTCCTGGCTCATTCCGACTGCGTGTCCCCAGCCTCTTCCCGAAAATTTATAAGCTGTAGGGATTACTGAAACCGTTTCTATTATGCCTTCTGCTCCAATAACTGTCATTTTGCCGCTCTGTACCTTAATATCCTGTATGCCTTCTGAAGATATAATTTTCTTACTTAATAGATTAGTTTTTTCGATATTCCCGCTGTTTCCATCAAGTACATATACATCTGCATCTGTTTCAATTCTGTACCATTGACTATTCAGCTGGCTTAAGACTGACCTGGTAGCTGAATTAGTAAAAGCTCTCTGGCCTTTGGTACCGTAGATAACAAGTTCAGTAACTCTGCCGGATTCTGATATCTTGGTTATTTCAACTCCCAAAATATTCCCCAGGTCGTAATTTTTAGATAGCATGGCTTCCTTTATTTGTTCTGCCGTATAGGTAGCTTCCCAGGTATAATTCCATGAATTGCCGGACTCATACTTATCTTCAACACTTACTAAATATGGAATTTCACTTCCCCATACATTTTTTACATCTTCAGTCCTGCCGCCACTGGAGCTGAAATAAAATACCTGTGCTGTCATACCGTTATAAGTTATAATTTTTCCTTTAGTTTCATCAACAGCCTGGTTAACCCTGGCATCTTCCCTGGAATATCCTTTATATACCTGGCAGTACGTGGTATTGGACAAATCGAATCCAATATGGCTGTACTTGCCAATATTATTTATTGTATATGTCCTGGCAGTTACTGCCTGGGCTTTTAATGCTTCCGGATGGGATGAAGCTTCAATTTCACAAGGAACTACACCGTATAAATACTCTTCAAGATGGAGAACATTAATTACAGTCATATCACTTAAATCATATCTCCCAACTTCTATATCACCACGGTAACTTACACCATTTACACTAATTACCGGTGTCGCATCGCCTTCCACCGGATGAAGGCGCATAGTTCCATGGATACCATCAATAACCGTTATAATATCTCCATTGTCAGTCTGTGCAACTACTCTGCTTTCTGATGGTAAAATGATCTCATAAATTCCATCGCCAAGTTTTGGTTTTATACTGTTTTCAAGCGACTCCAATGCCTGAGTTTCATCTAAATAAAATCCAGACCATATCTGCCATTTTCCCGCATATGCCGGATAAGCGTTAATTCCCTGGTTCTTTATCACAATCAGAAGTTCATACAGTTTATTTAAATCTTCAAAGTCTTCTCCTATCTTTACATGGAAAGGGCCTATTCTTTCCCCCTCGGGAATTTTCTCAGATAAAGGGTTGTATTCAGATATACTCTTATCTGTTATTACAAAATAACTATCTTTTCTGACTATTACCTTATTAAAAGGATTTTCTAAATGGGCCGCAGTAAATATATTGTCTTTAAAGAATCCTACCTGAATACCATTATCGGAACTTGCAGTAAAACTGGATACTGCAGTTCTGACACCTATCTTTGAATCATTAAACAGAATACCTATTTTTACGATTTCCGGAATTTGTATCGAAGCATATGTAAATACCGGTGAAGAAATTAACAGTAACGATATAATTAAAACAACACAAAATAATCTAAGATGCCTCACCTTTCTTCCTCCACTTTCTATTTTTATCCTATGTGTAAATTCATTGGAGATTATTCGACAAAAAGAATTATTTTCCTGCTATTTTCTCACGCTTAACAATAATGTAATTTTCCTGTCATAAAAAGATAACAAAAGCAAAGGGTTAAAAGCTGAGGAAAAGCAGAGGGGTAGTTCTCATACTTCCTAAATGTACCTATGGAAACTTTTTAACGAAATTCAAAAAATCTAAAAAGCATTGACACTTGCTTGCTCAAAATGATAATATATAAAAAACAAAATATAAGAGAAAAGGATAGAGGCGCATTTTTTATTAGTATATTCACTGAGAATGTGGGATTCAATGATGTGGATGGAAAGGAAAAAATGCCGAAGGATTTTCTCCCCCATAGAGATTTATCCTGGTTGTACGGTGAATAACCATACAACTGTCATCGTTAATAAAGAAATGATGGAGAGCTATCTGTTCTTAAATAGTACTATATTCTGTGTATATTTTACTTTAAAGCAGAATATAGTTATTATAGGGAACCGCTGATGCTCAAGCGGCTTTTTTATTTTAATGAAATGAAAGGATGTGTTTTTATGAAAAAACCTGTCTTTATTGGAGCAGGTACAGCAATTATAACACCTTTCACTGATGACGGAATTAACTTTGATAAACTTGGTGAACTAATTGAGTTCCAGATAAAAGAAGGTATTGATTCTATTATCATTTGTGGTACCACAGGTGAAGCCTCTACTATGCCTGATGAAGAACACAAGGCTGCGATAAGCTTTGCAGTAAAACAAGTGGCAGGGAGAGTTCCTGTTATTGCAGGAACCGGAAGCAATGATACCAGGCATGCAATAGAACTTAGCAAATATGCCGAGGATGCTGGTGCCGACGCAATACTTAGTGTTACACCGTATTATAATAAAACTACGCAAAAGGGACTTTATGAACATTTTAAGGCTATTGCAAACAGTATTAAAATTCCGGTAATACTGTACAATGTTCCTTCCAGAACAAACCTCAATATAAATCCCGCAACTGCAAAAGCATTATCGGAGATTGAAAACATAGTAGGTATAAAAGAATGTAATCTGTCGCAAGTGGCTGAAACTATTCATGCTTGTGGAGACGACCTGGTCATATACTCGGGGGAAGATGGATTAATAGTACCAATGCTTGCCCTTGGAGGAAAAGGTGTTATATCAGTTATGTCAAATATTATCCCTAAGGATACTCATGACATAGTAGCTAAATTTTTGGCTGGAGATGTTGAAGGAAGCAGAAAAATACAACTTAAAGCCATTAATTTAATCAAAGCATTGTTTATTGAAGTAAGTCCCATACCTATAAAAGCGGCCATGAACCTCATGGGCATGAATGTCGGTAAATGCCGCATGCCTCTTGTAGATATGGAAGAAAAGAATTTTGAGTTTCTGAAAAAAGCTATGGAAGAATATGGCCTGATTTAAAATTTATATAATACAATTTGGTTAGGATGAGATTATATGATAAATATACTAATGAGTGGCTGCAACGGTAAGATGGGTCAGGTAATCAGCAAGACCGTAGCAGATTATGAAGATATGAGGATAGTCGCGGGTTATGACATCAGAGATGATATTATTAGCAGCTATCCTGTTTTCACAGACCTTAATAAAGTAAATGTGAAAGTTGATGTAATTATAGATTTTTCAAATCCAGACGCTTTAGAAAAAATTTTGGATTTTGCACTAAAAAAACATATAGCGTTAGTTGTGGCAACTACTGGACTATCTTCACTTCAGAAAACTGCCTTGGAAACAGCAGCTGCAAAGATACCTGTGTTTTTTTCTGCAAATATGTCCCTAGGTGTTAATTTACTAATGGATTTGGTTAAGAAAGCGGCAAAGACACTGGAGAATAATTTTGATATTGAGATAGTTGAAAAACACCATAACCAAAAGCTTGATGCACCAAGCGGAACTGCTTTGGCCATAGCTGATGCAATAAACTCCGTTCTGGAGCAAAGAAAAGAATATACCTATGACAGGCACTCCCGAAGAAAGAAAAGAAACAAGGATGAAATTGGCATCCATGCAATCAGAGGCGGAACAATTGTAGGTGAACATGAAGTTATTTTTGCAGGCAATGATGAAATTATCGAAATTAAGCATATTGCATTAAGCAAAAATGTTTTTGCTGTGGGAGCCTTGGAAGCAGCCAGGTTTATCAGTAAGAAAAGCCCGGGTTTATATAATATGACAGATCTGGTTTCGGACTAGAATGTGTTTCATAATACTGCCCCATTATATAATACTGCCGCTTAATTTTTAAAAATCAGGGACAAAATAATGCAGGAGGTGAAGAAATGTTTATGAATCCCATTACAAAGTTGTCTGTTACATATAATGTTGCAATAATTACAATTGATAACTTGCCGGTTAATTACGATCTTATATCTGATATTTTTAATACTATTGCAACAAAAAATATCAATGTGGATATGATAACCCAGTCTCCCCCGCTTAAAGGCATTATAAATCTGTCCTTTAGCATATCCTCAAAGGATTTGGTTACAGCTATTTCATCATTAAATAGTTATAAAAAGAAAATTCCATCCTTGTCAATTCAGGTAGACGCCGATAATACAAAAATATCTGTGTTCGGCAACCAGATGAGGGAACTTCCAGGAGTTGCAGCAAGGCTGTTTACCCTCCTTGCCAATAATAATATTGAAATAAAGATGGTTACTACTTCTGAAGTTGATATATCCTGTTTAATATTTGACAAGGACGCAGATAAGGCAATTAATTCTATAAAAAAAGAATTCAACTTACAGGAAGTTGACATGAATTAGGGACAAAGATTTAAATCCCAGGTTTTAGCGGTTAAACCTGGGATTTTTTATTTTATAGACTATAAATTACTATCATATCTTTAGTCTTCTGACTGGTCTGCTTCTTCATTACTACCTTCAGTTTCACCTTCTGTATTAAATTCTTCATCATCTTCTTCATTTTCTTCATTGTCATTCTCTTCATTATCTTCATCTTCTTCATCATCTTCAGTTTCTTCTTCCAGCTTGTCTATCATATATTTCTTTAAACTGGGATAAACATAAAAGTTAGTAATAAGTCCGATAAAACTAAAAGTAATAAATAATAGCAATATAATTCCAATTACAGGAAAATAGAATGAAAGCAATATTATTGCAGTACATAAAACTAATATTCCTAAATTGGGCAAGAACTTAAGCATTGCAAAAAGAAGCGCATTTTTATAGATTTGCAATACACTAAGTTTAAAAGTAACAAGCATGGGATAAATATAAAGGTGCATCATAAGAAATATAATAAATGTCATTATCAGGAGACCTGTTGCAACACCATTAAATATCCCCAATTCATTAAAAGAAAAATAAAAATTCATTGCAATGCCCATAAGAATTAAAGCAAGCAAATCTATAAGAGAAATAATGATGCTTTGCTTAAAGTTTTTAATGGCATTTTCTTTAAAATCCCACCAAATAAATGCATGTTCTTCCCTTGCATAATTTCTCATAATATAGGTGAAACCTGCTTGAGCTGGACCAATTGTAACAACCGGTATACATAATAAAACCGAACCTATCATGATTCTCGTTAGGAGATCAGTAAGTGCATCGCCTGCAATTAAATCCTGAAAAATAAACATTGAGGCAAACAATACTAAAACAATTGCAGGTAAATTAAACAACCCGAATAACATATTAATTTTTATCAAATTCCAAAACTTTCTTGAGAAAATCTCAAAAAACACTATTATTCTCGCTTTTGGTGGTGCATCCTTCTCTACACCAGGTCCTGGCTTTGTATAATCAAAGAAGCCAAAAAAACCTGCCATTTATTATCATTCCTTTCGCTGCTTATTTGCGCATCCAGTAAATATTCTATCAGTTGTCCCAAATCATATCAATAATAATTAACAAATACATATAAAAATGCATAAAGTATTCAATAAAGATTTTCATATAAATGCTTGACACATAAATTTTATGTTAGTATAATTGTATTTGCTGACTTTAATAAATAAATGCGGTCGTGGTGGAATCGGCAGACACGTACGTTTGAGGGGCGTATGCGAGAGCATATGGGTTCAAGTCCCATCGACCGCACCAAATTCAAACCACTGTTGAACAGTGGTTTTTTTATTTGTCTAATTCATGTATAATAAATACATCAATATATTATTAATACTACTATGTTGCTTTTTCAATAGGACTTATTTCGTATTTTTTAAGGAGCGTGCAGCTAGTATGTTTTTTATCGGTATATTTGGAATTGATCAAAAGAATAAACAAATAGGAACATACAATAATGTTATATGTCCTGCCTGTGGTGCTTTGACACGTTTTGAAATCTTCAAGTCTTACTCTTATTTTCATATATTCTTTATACCTACTTTTAGATGGAATACTAAATATTATGTTAGACCTACCTGTTGCGACAGTATGTATGAACTTGACTCTCAGGTAGGAGAGGAAATTGAAAGAGGCAATAATCCTGAAATTAAAGAAGAACACCTGCATTCAGCATATTCCGGATATCAAAATCATTTATACAAACAATGCAGAAACTGTGGAGCTAGGTCTGATACTTCCTACAGCTATTGCCCCTACTGCGGTGGTAAGTTATAGCTTTATTATAAAAATACTTATGCTAGGAATTTGTGTTAATATTTATCGTTTATGTGGTAATTATAACAATAATAATAGAAGTAATATAAAATAAATCTGAAATATATTAAATTTGAAATATGGAGGAATAAGGTTAATGAGTAAAACAAAAGTTGAGGCAAATTTAAAAGGCAATATGGCCTTTGAGATGAACCTTGACGGGCATACACTAATTACAGATGCTCCTGAAAGTATTGGTGGCAATGATCTTGGCCCCAGGCCTAAACAACTTTTATTGTCAGGTTTGATTGGTTGCACTGGCATAGATATTATGTCCATACTGAAAAAAATGAAAATTGAATTAGAAGGCCTCACTATAGAAGCAGAAGCAGAGAATGCTGAAGAACATCCAAAAGTATACCTGAACATTCATTTAACATTTAGATTTAAAGGTAAAAACCTGCCCAGAAAGAATATTGAAAAGGCAGTTTCTTTGTCCCAGGAAAAATATTGCGGTGTTGCTGCAATGCTGAGAAAAGCAGCTCCAATCACCTACGATATAATAATTGAAGAATAGCAGAGCAGAAGCTTTTGTTTCTTTTTCTGCTAATTTTTTTATTCTTTGCTGTTAAAATACTTCTCAATTCCAAAGGCTATAGATTCTGCTATTTTATTTTTATATTCATTTGTAGTAAGACACTTACGCTCTTCCGGATTAGTTATAAATGCAGTTTCTACTAAAACACCGGAAATGGCAGTCTTTCTTAAAATATAGAAATCTTCACCTCTCGCCTTGTGCTGCATTCTCATATTTCCATTTAAGCTCAAGCTGTTAAGGGATTTCTGTATATATTGTGCCAGCCGTTTTGACTGAACATATTGGTCACTGAAATAAAATACAATTGATCCGTTGACACTTGTATCACTTGGATAACTATTTACATGAATACTGACAAATATATCAGCATTGGCGTTATTTATCATCTTAACCCTGGCGTCTAAATCCCTTCTTTGAATAGTGTTCCCATTTCTGCTTTGTTTGTATAGTGAAATATCAGAGCTTCTTGTCATTAATACTTTATAACCTTTATCTTCCAGATACTTTTTCAAACTTCTTGATATATCCAGTACAATATCTTTTTCATGCAAATTTCCAATTGAACATCCAAAGTCTATTCCTCCATGCCCTGGATCAATTACAATGGTTTTTGTTTTAGCTTCTGTATCCCGAGTAAATAGCGGGATAAAACAAACAATTATTGCTACAATTATTATATATTTTAAAAACCTATTATTTATATGAGCCACTTTTCAGTACCTCTCATAATAAATCTTTGCAGAATGTCCGGCAAAATTTCATATATTATATCTTTTACATTATGTTTATCAAAAAAACAGGTATTTTTATCTATAAATCATATCCCATGCGAAATCAAAAGAAAAAAGAAATTTGTTTACTAAAGAAGTATAAAAAAGATTTGTTCATTTTAGAAGTATTGAGTGATGTACATTTTGACAAGGAAGAACTTTAATATAATGGGATTGATATTTAAATCCATCATTGTTTCTGGCAACCATTATATAAAATCCAGGAGGTAAATTATCTATAACATAATTGCCATTGTTGTCTGAATTTGTCCGAAGTACCGGAGAATCGCTTTTGCATCCGAAAAATAATTCAATTTTTGCATTTGCTGCCACTTTACCTTTTTCTAAATAAGTAACACCTGAAATTTTCCCTGAAAAATCATTTTCTTTGTTATTTATAAAGATACGGATACTTTGAGTGTTAAGCTGAACAGGATTAACATCCATATTTTGCTCCTGGTCCAGATCCTGAGAATTAAATTGTATACTTTCTCTTTTCAAATCCATTTTTCCACTCCCTATAGATTCACAAATATTCAATAACCGGTCTATATTAAACTAATTTAAAACTAAAATTAAACTAATACTAAAATTATATCACTTATTAAGCAAGATTAATTAAGCCGGAATTGCTTTTAATTTTAATATATTTTATGTAATAGCGGGGATAATCCCCACTATACTTTTTCATATTATATGAATTTAGGTTTTCTGTCAGGTTCTACCTTTGCATCAGCTTTAGCTTTTGCATCAGCTTCATTATCTACTTTAACTTCGTTAGTCACATTGTTTTGGGACTGTAATTTGGTTTTTAAAACTGATTCGCCTTTAGCTCCGCTTGTAGAAAAGTTATCTGCATCATTGTCGGCATCATTGTCAGCAGCTGCCTTCTGGCCCTGGTACTGTTTCTGTGTGAGTACATTGTAGTTGAACTGCTTGTTGTACTGTTTCTGGTCATTAATCTCCTTCTCTTTGAACTGAACATCCTGATTGGTATCAACAAATTCTGCCTCCAATTCAGCTTTTAGCTCAGCTTTTAATTCAGCTTTTAATGCATTGAAATCAATATCCAACATATACTACCCTCCCTCTATAATCTCTAATTTTCTTTCATTATCTCGCATTATCTTAGATTTTCGATTTCTTCAAAATAAGCTACATGAGCAGTTTTTACATATATACATAAATATGGATTGCGATGTGTATCCCTTTTAAGCTGC